>REBP01000120.1 GCA_007692665.1 Gemmatimonadales bacterium
CCTCGTTCTCGTCCAGCACGGCGGGTACGGCCACGATCACCGCCTACCTGGGCTCGAACGCCAGCGCGCCGCAAATCGGCACCGCCACCGTGATCATCGAACCGGGCACCCCAGACCCGGACCGGTCGGACCTGGATACCGGATCCGGGGCTTCCGAGGTGCCTGCGGACGGCTCCCTGACGATCCGGGTGCAGTTGCGTGATGCGGAGGGGAACGAGGTCACGCGGAGCGGGGATGCGATCTTCCTCACGACGGACCTGGGGGATCTGGATCCGGTTGGAGGGCCGACCACGGAAGGGAGGTTCGAATCCGAGTTCTCGTCGTCGGAGGCGGGAACCGCGACGATCGCGGCCTTCCTCGGGGCGGACGCGGGCGGCCAGGAGATCGGCAGGCTGACCGTGACCGTGACCGAGAGAGCCGCGGACCCCGAGGCCTCCGAAATCACCTCCGACCAGACCCACATCAATCGGGACGGTTCGGCGAACATCCGTGTCCAGCTCCGGGACGCCGCGGGTGCCCCGCTCACGACCTCCGGGACACCCATCTTCCTCACCTCGTCCCGCGGGCAGCTCACACCCCCGAGCGGTACCTCGACGAACGGCGTCTTCGAAGCAGTCTTCACGTCGAATCAGCCGGGCAACACCGTGATCACGGCCTATCTGGGCGAGAGTGCAGAGGGCGCCCGAATCGGCTCCGTTTCCGTGGTGGTGCGTGGCGCCGCAGGGGACGAGACCGGGGAACTGGTCGCGGACACCCTGGCCATGACCACGGACGACTCCCTTCCCCTCCGTGTCGAACTCCGGGACGCGGAGGGCAACCTTGTACCCACATCGGGCACCGAGGTCTCCGTGCGTACCACGATGGGGGTCCTTATGCCGTCCAGCGGGGTAACGACGGAGGGGATCTTCGAAACGGTCTTCTCGTCGTCCTCCACCGGCGTTGCTTCGATCACGGCCTACCTGGGAGATCCCGAAACCGGGGAGCTGCTGCACGAGGTCCAGGTATCCGTCAGTCCCGGAGCAGCTTCGGCGGACGGTTCGACGATCACCGCCGCAGCGGACGAGGTTGCCCCGGGAGAGCCCACCACGCTGACTGTCCAGCTCCGGGATGCAGCGGGGAATGCCGTACCTTCTGCCGGACAGGGCATCGTCCTTGCAACAACCGGGGGTGAGCTTTCCGGCACGTCGGGAACGACCGATGCGAACGGCCAGTGGGCTTCGACGCTTCTCCTCGCGGGGACTTCGGAGGTCGCCACCGTCACCGCCTATCTGGTCGAGGGAGACGAGCAGGTCCTGATCGGGAGCGTCGTCATTACGACCTCCAGTATCACAGCAGTGGAATACGGAGCAGATCATGGATAACGGAATCCTTGGGGGTCCCGCGGGAGTTCTCCTTCTCGCCGTCGGGATCGGTGCCGTCGTGCTGGGCGCATGGCTGTGGTTCAGGTCCCGGAGAACTTCCAGGAGCGAGCCCCCGATGCTGGTCTTCCCCACGCACCGGGCATCGCGTGCGCGCGGTGTGCAGGCCTTCGACGCGCACGTCTCGGGCGGACCCGCCAGCACCTCGAACGGGACTGCGGCCACCTCCCCCGGACCCGACGGCTCGAATGCGGCACGGCGTGACAACCCGATTCCGCCGCCCCGGCCAACGCCGCCGGCAACCGCGGCGCCCGCCGGGCGCGGGGCGTCCGATCCGGGCAGCCGCATGGTCATCTCCACGGCACCAGCCCCTCCGGGCCTCCATGCTCCCGGCCGCCTGTCGACTGGTGGAGGGGCCCAGCAGCAGCGCCCCCCCGACGGCACGCTCCAGCTTCTCCCGGGCCGGTTCGAGGTAACCGGGGGACCGGGAGCCGGTGAAGAGATCCGGTTTGTCCGCCTTCCTGGCCTGCCCGCCGAGATCACCTTCGGGCGGGGCGACGGGCCCGAGTATCGTCACGTGAGACTCGAGTCTCCAACCGTGAGTCGACAGCAGGCCAGGATCAGCTTCAACGGGGGGAACTGGTCACTCCGCAACGAGTCGAGCACCAACCCGACCTCCGTGAATGGCAGTCCCCTCGCATCCGACATCGAGGAAGTCCCGCTGAGTGACGGGGACCGGATCGAGATGGGGGAAATCAGCTTCACCTTTCATCACAAGGAGACGCGGGACCGCCTGCCCTTCCGAAGCTCCTGGCACACGGACCTCGGCAGACGCCCGACGAACCAGGACGCCGTCATCGTGAAGTCCCTTCCGGACGGGCGCGAGCTGGCGGCGGTATGCGACGGGATGGGGTCGCACCAGGCCGGGGGAGAGGCAAGTCACCTCGCCCTCGAGGCGCTGGTCGCTGCCCTCTCGCTCGGTGCAGGGCTCGTCGACGCAGTGAAGCAGGCCAACACCCGGGTCATGGATGCGGCCCGACTCGGATCGACCCGTGACGGCATCGGGACAACACTTGTCGCACTCCTCCGACACGGGGCGACCTACCAGATCGCGAACGTGGGGGACAGTCGCGCCTACCGGATCGCTGCCGGGGGCGTCCGGCAGCTCACCGAGGATCATTCCTTCGTGGCGGAAGCGACGCGGGAAGGGCGCATGTCCCACGAGGAAGCCTCGCGCTCTCCCTGGCGGAATGCCGTGACGCGGAACCTGGGCGCTTCGGACCACGTCGAAGTCGACCTGTTCGCCGGGTTCGACGCCACCGAGAACCACCTGATCATCCTGTGCACGGACGGAGTTCACGGCGTCCTCGCAGAGGACGAGATCGCGGAGGTCTGCAGGCAGACTCCGGATGTCCGTGACCTGGCGCGGGCCCTCTCCGAGCAGGCGCTGATCCGGGGTGGAGAGGACAACGTGGCCGTGGCCGCCGTCTCCTTCGGTTCGCTCCGTGCCGCGACAAGCCCCACCACGGCGGAATGATGTCCGAGAACCGACAGGGCGACCTTCCGCACATTCCCGAGCTGGCCGAGGAGTACGATCTCGTCCGCGAACTCGGCCGGGGGGGGACCGCGGTCGTCTACCTGGCCCGGGACCGGGAACTGGGGCGGGACGTGGCGGTGAAGCTCATCAGGCCCAGCTTCGTACAGGACGAGGATGCGGTGCAGCGGCTGGTGCGCGAGGCCCGCACCGTGGGAAAGCTGCAGCACCCGAACATCGTCATGCTTCTGGGTACCCGGAGACTCTCGGACGGGGGCCTGGCTCTCATCCTCCAGTACGTTCCGGGACGCTCCCTGAAGGACCGGATCCGGGCAGATGGACCCCTTCCCTTCGAGGACTGCGAAACCATCCTGCGGGACTTGGCCGGGGCACTGGCCTTCGCCCACCGGTCCCGGATCGTCCACCGCGACCTGAAGCCCGAGAACGTCTACCTCGACGAGACCCTGGGGATCGCGCGGCTGGCGGACTTCGGGATCGCGCGCGCCTGGGACAGTGATTCGGGGCTCACCCTCCCCGGCACGGCCATCGGGACCCCGACCTACATGTCGCCGGAACAGGTGGACGGGCGGGAGCTGGACGGCCGGAGCGACATCTACAGTCTGGGCCTGCTGGGGTACGAACTCCTGACCGGGAAGCAGCCGTGGGAGGGCGAGAGCCTCTACGCCGTCATCTACAAGCAGAAGCACGAGGACCTTCCACCCCTCGAGGAGATGAGGCCGGGGGTACCCGAAAACCTGCGTGTCGCCATCGCCGGCGCCGTCCGGAAAGACCCGAACGACCGCTGGAAGAATGCCGAGGCGTTTCTCGCGGCGCTCTCGGGTGAGCTCGCCGAACCTGGAACGCCGGGGTCCGCAGCGGGCAGCAGGGATGCATCGGGGTCGGTTCCACCCGCCATGGCAGGGGTTCCCTTCCCGTCGGCGGGAGATCCGCTCCCGCCGGAAGCGGTTGGAGCGGCCCCCGTGCAGGGGTCCGTGGGCGCCCCCCCGGCGCGCCGGATCTCGAAACAGGGCTCCCGCCGAGTCAGGCTTGTCGGGATCGGAGTGGTTGCGCTGGCCCTGCTGGTGGTGGCGGGTCTTGCCGTGGCCTCCCCCGACGACGGTGTGCGGGGGCTGTTCGGCACCCTGAACCCGTGGGCCTCGGATGCGGGTCCGGTATGGGACGACAGGGCGTGGGCCCGGGATGATGGGCCCGGCACCGGCGAGGGCGGAGCACCAGCCACCGGCGATCCCTTCGGGGACGACAACTTCACCGATGGAATCGGTCAGTTCGACCCCATGGATCCCATGGATCCCGGGGCGCTCGCCGGGCAGACGAGCGCATCCCCCGGCACGGGGGGACTCGCGATCCTTCAGGGGAACCGGCAGACCGGAACCCCCGGAACGGCGCTTGCTTCCCCTCTCATCCTTCGGCTGGTGGATGAGGACGGAACGGCGATCCCCGGGCAGCAGGTGGTCTTCGAAGTCACCGACGGCGGCGGAAGCGTCGAGCCCGGCGTCGACCGTACGCGCCCCGACGGGAGCGTCCTGGCCTGGTGGACGCTCGGAAGCTCGGGCCAGCAGCGCGTTCGCGCACGGGTGGAGGGGATGGACAATGCGGCCGCGGAATTCCAGGCGGTCATTTCCACGGGGTCGACCCCATCCAGCCTCCAGTTCGTCTCGGGCGAGTCTCTCGAGGGCGAGGTCGGGGCTCCCCTCCCCGGTCCGGTGGCGGTGCGCGTCCTCGATTCGAGGGGCGTGGCCATGCCCGGCGTGGCCGTGCGGTTCGATCCCGGCGATGGCAGTGGCTCAGCCAACCCGGCGGTCGTGGAGACGGACGCCGAGGGGGTGGCACGCACGACCTGGACCCTCGGATCGGGAACCGGAACCCAGGAACTCGCAGCGCGCGTGGCATCGCGTCCGCAGCTCCTCGCACGCTTCGAAGCCAGCCCCCGGGCCGCCTCCCTCGCGGTGCGTCCGGCCCTCGCCGTCGGGGGGACCCACGCCTGCTCGCTTCGGTCCAACGGAACGCTCACGTGCTGGGGGGGCAACGAAAGCGGACAGCTGGGCGACGGATCCCGGGCGCGCCGGGTGTCGCCCTCCAACGACGTCCGGGGGGGCCCGTTTGCGGTCGTGGCAGCCGGAGTCTCGCACATGTGCGGGCTGACCTCCGGGGGAGCGGCACAATGCTGGGGTGCGAATGACCAGGGGCAGGCCGGCGGGGGGGCCGGAGCGCCTCTCAGCGAGCCTCGCCCGGTTTCGGGCGCTCCCGCCTTCGCGGGGATCGCCGTGGGGCTGGGCCACAGCTGTGGCAGGACCAGTGGCGGCGCCGTGTACTGCTGGGGGGCGAACGGAAGCGGTCAGCTCGGGGACGGATCCACGAGTCGGCGCGATACCCCCACACGGGTCGCGGGGAATCAGAGCTTCCGGTCCATCGCCGCCGGCTGGCAGCACACCTGCGGGCTGGACGCATCCGGGCGGGCCTACTGCTGGGGGAACGGGGGAGAAGGCCGACTGGGCACCGGCGGCGTCGGGGGCTCCTCCCGGCCGCAGCCGGTCCTTGGCGGCCACCAGTTCCAGCGGCTTGCGGCCGGGAACGCCCACACCTGCGGCCTTACCACGAACAACCGCATCCTCTGCTGGGGCTCGAACGAGTTCGGACAGCTGGGCACGGGATCGACGGACCGGGCGCTGACGCCCGAGCCCATCGAACTCGACGAAGCCTTCAGCGAAGTGGCTGCCGGGGGCGTGCATACCTGCGGCGTGGCTGCCGGCGGCGCCGCCCTCTGCTGGGGGCGGAACCACTACGGACAGGTTGGAGACGGCACCACGCAGGACCGGCTTTCTCCCACCCGCGTGGCGGGGTCCGCGCGCTTTTCCGAACTCAGGTCGCTGGGGTCGCACAACTGCGGCCGGACGGCGGCGGGCGACGTCCTCTGCTGGGGCTACAACGTCGAGGGGCAGCTTGGCGACGGGACGCGCCAGAACCGTTCGACTCCGGTGGCCATCGCGGGGGCCAGACCCTGATCCCGGGCGGAAGCCGGGCTACCTGCGTTCGGCCCAGGGCGGGGTGGGAAAACGGGGCGCTGCCGTGGCGACGTCGTCGGGCCAGACCACGACCTTCTCCCCATCCTGCCACTGGATGAAGGTACCCCGGTTCGCAACCTGGTACCCCCGCTCGTCCACGGCATAGCTGCCGAAGACGGTGGTGGTCTCGAGGGCGAGCAGGACGTCGCGAATGCTGTCGGCCTCGAGGCTCCCGGCGGTGCGGATCGCCTCCATGAAGATCTGGCAGCTTCCGTAGGCGCCCGCCGCGTGAAAGCTGGGCTCCTGGCCGAACTCCGACCGGTACGCCTCCACGAAGTCGTCGATGCCCGGGTTCGGCAGGCTCGGCTCCCAGGCCGACAGCCCGTAGGCAAATTCGGCGGTCTCCCCGAGGGCTTCCTGGAACTCGCTGACCGCGCCGGAGGTTCCGAACATCGCGACATCCACCCCCTGCTCGCGCATCTGCCGCGCCATGACGATGAAGTCATCGAGCGCCGACGCCGCCATTCCGAAGACCTGGACGTCGTCGGCGCGAAGCCGGTCCAGGAACGCGGTGAAGTCGTCGGTCCCGCTGGGATAACGCTCGTGGAAGACGACCTCGAGTCCACGTTCCCGGGCAAGCTCCGCTGCACCGGCTCCTGCCGCCCGGGGAAAGAGGGCATCCTCCTCGAGGACGGCGATGCGCTCCAGCCCACGCGACGCCGCCATGTCCACGAGTCCGGCCAGGAAGAGTTCGGCAGGGGGAAGCACCATGAACAGGTACCGACGGTCCTGCTCCCAGATGGAACTCGTGGCGGCCAGGGGGGAGATGTGAACCTTCCGGTGCCGCTCCGTTACCGGCGCGACGGCTTCCGTCAGCGTGGACCCGTACGGCCCCATGACCGCATCCACGCCCTCCTCGGAAATGAGGCGCTCGTAGAGGGCTACGGCCGTGGCGGGGTCGGAGGCATCGTCGTGGATCACGAATTCCACCGGGCGGCCGAGGAGCCCGCCCGTCTCGTTCACATGGGCTTCGCACAGCCGATACCCGTTGCGCGCCGGGATCCCCTGCGTGGCGTAGGCTCCGGATTCCGACATTGTCGCGCCGACGCGGATGGGCGGCTCCGCCGCGCCACATCCTGCCATCAGGCCAGCGACCGCCAGCACGGGGACGACTCGCATCCACGGGCCGGACACCCGGGATTCGTCGAGGGGAAGGTGGGTGGTTGGCCGCATTCTTTCGAACCTGGAGTGGAGGGGAATGCCGGGAAGAACGCCGGGGCGGACGCCGGGAGGAATGCCGGGATCCACCGGACTCCGGAGATCCTAAGGCGCTCTCCCCGCGAGAGCAACGCGAGGTGCAGCGCATCCGGCGGGGCCACCGCCGCGTGGTCCGCACCTTGCTGGACGAAGAGGCGGGGGATCTCGGCCGGGGGCGGCGCCCACGCCAGGCGGAGCGTCAGGCATCCGGGCTCAGGAGGAGGGCGACCCGTGGGGAAGATCGACCAGAACGGCGAGGATCGGACAACCTGGGAACTCCTGGAGGAGATCCAGGAGATGGAGGGGGAGGAGAAGCTCGGCGTCGGGGAGATCACCGAGGTCATCGGGAGCCGGGCCCACGGGCTGATCCTGCTCGTGCTCAGCCTCCCGGAGACCATTCCCATGGTCGGGCTCTCGGCGATCCTCGCCGCTCCCATCTTCGTCATCGGGATCGTGCTGGTGGTCAAGGGCGCAGACCCTCCGGTTCCGAAATGGGTGCGCGACCGCTCCTTCTCGCGGGACAAGGTGCAGGGGGCGATCCGCAGGCTCCGCCGCGTCGTGCAGTGGCTCGACAAGGTGCTTCGGCCCCGCTGGTCCCGTCTTGCCCGGGCAGGGCGGCTCCAGGGGCTGATCTGCGTGGTCATGGCGATCCTCCTGGCCATTCCGGTTCCGGGAATCAACCTGCTGGCAGCCGCGGCCGTGGCCGGGGTCGGGCTCGGGATCCTCCAGAGGGACGGCGTGGTCATCGCGCTTGCCTGCGTCCTCGCCGTCGTCGCCACGGTGGGATTCGGGTTCGTCATGTCCGGCGCCGGTTCCCTTGTCATGGGCTGGTTCGGGTCCTGATGGCTTCCGGGGAGCGGACCCCCCGCAAGGATCCGCCCGGACCGGCTTCGCTTCGCGCCCGACTGGGGGCCCTCCGGAACCTCCCCCCCTTCCTGGCCATGGTGTGGCAGAGCAGCCGCGCCCTCACCGTGGGGAACCTCTCGCTGCGACTGGTCCGGGCGCTCCTCCCCGTGGCGACGCTGTACGTGGGAAAGCTGATCATCGACGAGGTGATCCGGCTGGTGGGGCTGCCGGCGACCCCGGATTCCCTGGAGGAGTGGATCCGCTCGGGGCTGCTCACACCCCTCGGGATTCTCCTTCTCATCGAGCTGGCGTTTGCCATCGCCTCCGACGTGCTCGGGAGATTCGTCAGCCTGTTCGACGCCCTGCTCTCGGAGCGGCTCACGAACGCGACGAGCCTCCGGCTCATGGCCCATGCCGCCACCCTGGACCTGGAGGACTTCGAGAACCCGGAGCTCCAGGATCGCATGGACCGGGCGCGGCGCCAGACCATGGGGCGCTCCCCGCTCCTGGGACAGCTTCTGGGCCAGGCGCAGGACGTCGTCACCATCGCGACCTTCGGCGCGGGGCTCCTCATCTATGCCCCGTGGCTGGTGCTCCTCCTCGGGGTGGCGCTGGTTCCGGCCTTCCTCGGCGAAGCCCATTTCAACGCGCTGAGCTACTCCCTGAACTACCGCCGCACGCCGGAGCGCAGGGAGCTGGACTACGTGCGGCAGACGGGGGCCGGGGTGGAGACCGCCAAGGAGGTCAAGATCTTCGGGCTGAACGACTTTCTCATGGAGCGGTACCGGAGCCTGGCCGATGCCTTCTACGCGGAGAATCGCCGCCTGGCGATCCAGCGGGCCGGCTGGGGCGGACTCCTGGCCGCCCTCGGCACGGTGGCCTACTACCTGGCCTACGCCTACATCGCGTGGAGCACGGTCACCGGCCGCTTCACCGTCGGGGACCTGACGTTTCTTGCCGCCTCGTTCCGCAGGCTGCGCAACCTCCTCGAGGGTCTCCTCGGAGGCTTCTCCCAGGTGGCCGGGCAGGCCCTCTACCTCGACGACCTCTTCTCGTTCTTCGCCATCGAGCCGGAGATCCGGTCGCCTGAACACCCGCGGCCCTTTCCCGACCGGATCCGCGAGGGCTTCGTCTTCGAAAACGTGGGGTTCAGGTACCCGGATGCGCAGGGGTGGGCGGTCCGCCACCTCGACTTCACGCTCCGCGCAGGGGAGATCCTCGCCCTGGTCGGAGAGAACGGCGCCGGGAAGACCACCATCGTGAAGCTCCTGTCCCGGCTCTACGACCCGGACGAGGGACGCATCCTCCTGGACGGGCACGACCTTCGGGAATACGACCTGGCGGGGGTTCGTTCGGGGATGGGCGTCATCTTCCAGGACTTCGTCCGCTACGCCCTGACGGCCGGCGAGAACATCGCGGTGGGTCGCATCGAGGCCCGGGCCGACCGCCCGCGCATCGCGGAGGCGGCCGCCAGGAGTCTGGCCGACGGCGTCATCGAGTCCCTCCGGGAAGGGTACGACCAGCGCATCGGGCGCCGCTTCCAGGGGGGTGTGGACCTGTCCGGCGGAGAGTGGCAGAAGGTGGCCATCGCCCGTGCCTACATGCGCGATGCCCAGGTCCTGATCCTGGACGAACCCACGGCGGCCCTCGATGCCCGGGCCGAGTTCGAGGTCTTCCAGCGCTTCAGGGAGCTGAGCCGGGGACGCACGGGGATCCTCATCTCCCACCGGTTCTCGAGCGTCCGCATGGCGGACCGGATCCTCGTGCTGTCCGGGGGGCGGGTGGAGTCTTCGGGCACCCATGCCGAACTCATGGCAGAGTCAGGGCGGTATGCCGAACTCTTCGACCTGCAGGCCAAGGGGTACCGCTGAAGGAAAGCGCCCGATCAGCGGCACCCCGGGCCCCACTCCGCTGCGGTCGGTCAGCCCCCGAACAGGACGCCGAAGGAGACCGTGAGGAATCCCAGCCCCGACGTGCTGTACTGGATCTGCGCGAAGGCCGGGATCTCCGCCAGCCCGAACGTGACGCCTCCGAGGAGGTTCAGTCCCGAGAAGCTGCCGGAAGCTCCCTCGACCGATTGCCGCACGTGGTTCAGTCCAGCCCCGGCATAGGGGACGAAGTCGGCATCGATCTCGAAGGGGACGAGTCCGTTCACGTTGAAGTGAAAGGTCGTGAAGTCGCTGTCCTGGAAGACGTAGGTAAGGTCGGCAGACACCTTGGTGTGCTGGAACCATCCTTCCTCGAGGTCCAGCATGTCTCCGAGCGCGTAGTCCCCCCGGACGCCGATGCCGAGATGTTCGAATTCGACGAGCGTGAGCTGGGGTCCGAACATGACCTGTGCACGCGCCTCACTTGCCGAAAACGTGATGACCGCCAGGGCGGCCATCGCCAGCAGCATTCCCCATTTCTTCATCTTCCCCACCTCGCTGAATGAATACGTTCGGTCCGGGCGGACATCATTCTCGTCATGCAGGACGGAATCGACGCCCGGGTCCCGCAGAGGGTAAACATCACCGGAGCACCCGCATCTGCGCAACCTGCAGGGTCACCGGAACTTGAGTCTCGGAAACGCGCCGGGCGACTGCCGGGTAGGACCCATCATGCGAACCCTCCCCTGGATCTGGTCCCCTGCGTACGAGGTCGACATCGGGCTGCATGTCTACCCGACGACCAAGTACCGGCGTATCCGGGATCTTCTCGTGGCCGAAGGCTCCCTGCGGGAGGCGGACTTTCGGGCTCCCGCACCCGTTTCCCGCGAGGTCCTTGCCGTCGCCCACGATGCCGCGTGGATCGACCGCGTCCTGACCGGAGGTCTGACGCCCAGCCAGGAGCGTCTTCTGGAACTCCCCTTCACGCCGCAGCTTCGGGATGCCTTCGTGCTCTGCTGCGGCGGCACGCTGGAGGCCGGGCGCCTCGCCCTGGAGCATGGGACCTCGGTCCACCTGGGCGGGGGGTTCCATCATGCGTTCCGGGGACATGGGGAGGGTTTCTGCCTCCTGAACGACGTGGCCGTGGCTGCCGCGGCCCTCTGCGCCGAGGGGTCCGCCTCACGGGTCGCGATCGTGGACCTGGACGTGCATCACGGAAACGGCACCGCTTCCATCTTCCAGGGCGATCCGGACGTCTTCACCTTCTCCATGCACCAGGCGTGGAACTACCCCGCCCGGAAACCCGCCGGAGACCTGGACATCCCCCTCCCCGACGGCACCCCGGATGCGGCGTATCTCGACCTTCTCGAGACCCACCTGCCCACCGTTCTCGCCCACGATCCCGACCTGGTCCTCTACCTGGCCGGCGTGGACCCCTTCGAGGACGACCAGCTCGGGGGGCTCAGCCTCACCCCGGAGGGCCTGCGAGCCCGCGACCGCCTGGTGTTCGAGGCGGCCGGGCGCGCCCGGATCCCCGTGGCGATCGTGCTGGCCGGGGGGTACGCCCGACGGGAGGAGGTCACCGTGGACCTTCACTGCAACACGATCCGGGAAGCGGCGGCCGCGCACGCCGCCCTGCCCTGACTCCGGCGCCGCGGCCCACCGTGAAGGGGATGAAGGGGATTCAGCCCCGCTTCGTGTCCTTCTGGGAGCCCCCGGGGTTCTTCCGGGCCCCGCCACGCCCGCTCTGGGAGGAATCGCCCTGGAGATCGGGCTCGCGGTCGGGGGACTTGTCCTTGCCGACCTGGCCTCCGGGTTCCTTCCGGTCGCGGCCCTTCCCCTCTTCGGGGTGGTCCTTGCGCTCTTCCTTGCTGTTCGGATCCGTCACTGGATGCTCCTGGGTCTGGAAAGCTGGTTTCGGGTGATGATGCGTTCACATGGAGCAAGGCGTGTGCCTCGGGCGCACCCCGCGCATCCGGCGGGCTTCGGCACCCCGGGATCCGGGGCGCGCGGGGTCGTGCGGGGGGCAGGCAGGGCAGGAGCACGACGCCCCGGTGGGGCACGCTTCTCGCATCAGGGTGGTGAACCCGGCGGAAGGTCCCTCCTCGCGCCGTCTTCACACGAACCGGATCCAGTCCATGAGCAAACTCCTCCGAGGTCTCGCCGCCGGCTATGGCGCCAAGAAGCTGGGTGGCGGCTGCATCACGACCATCCTCATCTTCATCGTCCTCTGGATGGTTCTCGGAAACTTCGAAATCTTCCGCTGACCCCGGATCGACCGACCGACGTTTCACAAACGCAACGCTGCCTGCGGAGAGCGCATGACGGAGAGAGCATGACGGAGAGAGCATGACCGAGCGGTTCGACGTGGCGGTGATCGGGGGCGGCCCGGCGGGACTGGCGGGCGCCCTCTGGTCGGCACGGTACCGTCTGAAGACGATCCTCGTCGATGCAGAGCGCCCCCGGAACGCGCCCACAGCGGCGATTCATGGCTACCTGGGGCTGGAGGACATCCCTCCCGAGGAGCTGCGCCGCATCGGCCGGCGCCAGGTCCTGAATGCCGGCGCCGAGTTCAGGAGCGTGGTTGTCGGGTCCGTGGAGGGCGAGAAGGACGCCTTCCGGGTCAACCCCCAGGACGGTCCCTCCTTCGAGGCCCGTCGCATCCTGTTCGCCACCGGGCTGCACGACGCGATCCCCGAGATACCCGGCCTCCTCGACTTCTACGGCAGGAGCATCTGGCACTGCCCCGACTGCGATGGTCCATCCGCCACCGGGAAACGGATCGGGATCATCGGATGGAGCCCGGCCATCGTGGCCTACTGCATGATGATGCTCACCTGGACGGACCGGATCACCCTCCTGACCCACGGACACCGTCCGGCACTCCCGGAACCCTCACGCGCCGCGCTGGAGCGCTTCTCGATTCCGGTCCGCCACCAGGAGATGCATCGCCTGACGGGGGAGGACGGCCAGGTGGAGCGGGTGCATTTTGCCGACGGGAGCACGGAGGAATTTGACGCCCTCTTTTTCCGGCTGGAGTGCGTCCCCGGGTCCTCGCTCCCCGGTTCCCTCGGGTGCGAGATGGACGAGGACGGCATCCTGAGCGTCGGGCCTGACCACGAGACGAGTGTCCCCGGGGCCTATGCTGCCGGCGACGTCACCCATGGTTCCAAGCTCGCCATCCGGGCCGCCGGGGAGGGAACGCGGGCAGCCATCGGGATCCATCGGAGCCTGATCCCGCCGGAACGACAGGTTTGACAGGGGTGGCGAACCCGCAGCGGCCGACGTACGTTGACCGGCATTGCATCCCGGACCCCTACCCGGATCCGGCCGGCCCGGCTCGCTCCCGGCCGGCTGTGCCGACCACGGGTGTCGGGCTCGCCACCGAACACAACGCAGACTCTCCAGAAGGGCCCGGTTCCCCGATGACCCAGCCGCTCGCAGGGCTTTCCTCAACCCTTCGCATCCTGGGAGTGCTGATCCTCACCGCAGGGTGCGGTTCCGCCGGACACGGAAGCGGAGACCACAACGCCGGGCATGAGCCCGCACCCCCGGGGATGACCGCCGCCCCGGATCACGCGGGCCATGCGGATCATGCAGACCATGCGGATCACGCCGACCACGCGGGTCATGAGATGCATGGCCTGGGTGCCACCGCCGGCCCGGGCTTCACCGTCGACGATGTCCGGTTCATGCAGATGATGATCGGGCACCACGCCCAGGCGCTCACCATGGCCCGGATGGCGCCCACGCACGGGGCCGGGCGCGACCTCCTCACGCTGGCGCATCGCATCGACATCTCGCAGCGCGACGAGATCGGACTGATGCAGGACTGGCTCCGTGAGCGGGGCCAGCCGGTCCCCGACGAGGAGCAGATGCACACGATGGAAATGCCCGGCATGGTGACGCCGGAGCAGTTCGCCCAGCTCGACGCCGCACGGGGTTCCGAGTTCGACCGCCTCTTCCTGACCTTCATGATCGAGCATCATGTCGGCGCGCTGCAGATGGTGGACGACCTCTTTGCGAACCCCGTGGCGGCACAGGATTCCGACATCTTCCGATTCGCCACCGACGTGGCCGCCGACCAGCTCGACGAGATCGGCGTGATGGAACGGATGCTCGAGCGCCTCGACCCTTCCTCCCGGAGCAATTCCCGATGACCGAACACCTTCGTTCCTCCTCCGATCCGGTTTTCACCGATTCGGCGCCTGCCTCGCTGCACCCCGTGCGTTCCACGGTTCGCAGGACCCTCGCGGTGGCCCTGTCCGCCGGCGTCCTGGCCGTGCTCTCGCCCCTGTCCGCCGAGGCCCAGACCCAGAACACCCCGTCGCTGGACGATCCCCGGGTCGGCCTGGCTGCCGGGCCCGGCGACACTGCCGAAGAGGCGGCGCTCCACATGCGCCTTGTCTCGCTGTCGCCCAAGCCGCCCGAGTTCGACTCGGCCCAGGGTCTCACGTACATCAACTCGGATCTCGCCTTCCGGGGGAACTACGTCTACCAGGGCAACTTCAGCGGCTTCATGATCTGGGACGTGAGCAACCCGGAGAGTCCGACGCTGGTCAACACGACGGTGTGCGCCACCGACCAGGGTGACCCCTCGATCTACGGCGACCTTCTGTTCATCTCGGCAGAAAGCCGTCGTTCCAGGAACGACTGCGGAATCCAGGGCGTGGAGGACGTGGCCGACCGGATGCTCGGTGTCCGCATCTTCGACGTGAGCAACCCGGCGAGCCCCCGCCTGGTCAAGAACGTGCAGACCTGCCGCGGCTCCCACACGCACACGCTCGTTCCGCATCCCACGGACGCCGGCATCCTCTACATCTACGTGGGAGGCTCCTCGGGTGTTCGCAGCGAGGACGAGATGCCCGGGTGTTCGTCGGGCACGGTGGACGAGAACCCCGAGACGGCGCAGTTCCGGGTGGACATCATCCGGGTCCCGCTGGCAAACCCCGAGCAGTCCGAGGTCATCGGCTACGGCCGCATCTTCGAGGGTCTGGCACCTCGGGGAAGCCGCGGGGGCCCCTCCGGCTGCCATGACCTCACCGCCTACCCGGAGCTGAACCTCGTGGCCGGTGCCTGCGGGAGCTACGGCATCCTCCTCGATGCCTCCGATCCCGAGCGCCCGGTGCGTCTCGACGCGCAGGCCGACGACAACTTCTCGCTCTGGCATACCGCGGTGTTCAGCAACGACGGACGGTCCCTCGTCTTCACCGACGAGTGGGGGGGAGGCACCTCGCCCCGCTGCCGCGCCACCGACCCCATGGAGCTCGGAGGCAACACGATCCTCCGCATCGACAACGGCCGGCTCACGCAGCACGCCTACTTCAAGCTGCCGGCGGCCCAGACCGAAACCGAGAACTGCGTGTCGCACAACGGGGGGCTGATCCCGGTGCCCGGCCGCGACATCATGGTGCAGGGCTGGTACCAGGGCGGCGTGAACGTCTTCGACTTCACCGACCCGGACAACCCCTTCGAAATGGCCTACCACGACCGCGGCCCGGTGGACGCCGAGACGCTGGTGGTCGGCGGCTCGTGGGGCGCCTACTGGTACAACGGGTACATCTACTCGTCCGAGCTCTCCCGGGGATTCGACGTGCTCGAGCTCGAGCCCAGCGAGTTCCTGTCGGAGAACGAACTGGCCGCCGCGAAGCTGGTGGTCATGGAGGAGTACAACCCGCAGAGCCAGCCGAAGCTGGTCTGGCCCGCGGCCTTCCCGGTGGTCCGCTCGTACCTGGACCAGCTCGTCCGGAACCAGGGGCTCCCCGCGGCACGCACCTCGGCGATCTCCGAGGCGCTCCGCTCCGCCGAGGCGGCCAGCGGCGCCGCCCGTCGGGACGCGCTGAACCGCCTGGCAGGTGAACTCGACGCCGACGCAGGACGTGCCACCGATGCGGACCGGGTCCGGGCCATGGCCGCCGCGGTCCGGGACCTGGCGAACGCCTCGCAGTAGGCTTCGGGCAGTTCGTCACACGCGGGGGGTGCGGGCGCTTTCGGGCCCGCACCCCTCGTGCGTTCCGGCAGGGTGGCCTGGGCGCGTCGGCTGCGTCCGCTTGGCCGGAGCGCATGGCGAAGCGGCTTCAGGGGAGGTCCGGCGCCTCCCGCGGCTTGCCGTCCGCCCCGAGGACCTGGAGCTGGCGGCGGGGATAGACCGCCACGATCCGGCCGTGGTGGGCCGGGTCGGTAAACGCCTCCATCGCCGCCTTCGAGAGGCGCGATTTCCAGATCCTCCGTTCGCGGGCGTTGACCAGGTACCTGACGCTGAGGTCCGTCCAGGAATCGGCGAGTGACACGAAGACCTGCGGCCCCCGGGGGATCGAGCTCTCCAGGCGACGCTGCCGGAGGATCGATTCGTAGGCAGCCGCCGGTTCCGCCATCCCATCGCCCAGCGTCTTCTCGGCGACCCCCTGCAGCACCTCCATCGCGTGTCCGATGTTCGACTCGTTGGCGACGGGGATCGACAGTTCGTCCCACACGAACGGGAAGTCGCGGGTGAAGTTCACGATGCTCCCCGTCAGGACCTCGTTGTTCGGAAAGGTGATCATGCGCCCGGTGGGCTGTTCGGCGTTCACGAACACCCCCTGGCGACCCGGCCCGCCGATCTCCCACACCGTGGTGGTGAAGAAGTCGATGCGGAAGACGTCACCCATGACCTCGCCGACCGCCACCCGGTCTCCCACACGGTAGTAGCCCCGCATCCCGTTCATGAGCCACCCCGTGAAGCTCTCGATGGGGGTCTGAAGCGCCCACGACAGCGCGAGCCCGATGAGCCCGAGGGAACCCACGAGAGCCCGCACGTCGCCCACGAGAATGCTCACCGCGATGCCGAGGGCGAAGAGCCAGATCACGACACCGGCCAGTGCCGTGACCGCCTGCGCCCGCTCCCACTGGCCAAGGGCTCGGCGGAGGAGGGGCCGGAGGGCCCGGGTCAGGAGCCAGGCCAGGAGCAGCACGAGGCCGGCCACGATGTACCGAGGCAGGTTCCGGACGAAGGCGTTCCAGAGGGCGAACGCGGCCTGGCTGGCCTCTCCCAGCACCTCGTCCACCACCTCGCCGGGGGCGAGCGGCGGAGGGTCCTCGGCCTGGCCCTGGGGCTCGGTACGGGGTTCTTCGACCGGGGCCTGCTCTTCGACCTGGACCTGCTCCCCGGCCGGTGCCGTCTCGATGGCCTCCACGTCGTCCAGACCCAGCGAGAGGAGCAGGATCCCGGTGATGGCCACGGCCACGATGCTGGCCTGCCGGGTGCCTCTCAGGCTCCGTCGCGCCCCCTGGACCGCCCCCTTGGCGCCGGGGCGGCCGCTCCGGCGTCCGGCCCGGCCGGCGCGGCCCCGCCGTCCGCGAGCGCCGCCGGTGCGGGGAGCGCCGCCGGCTCGGGGCATCCTGCTCGACAGGCGTGGGGCGGACATGCAGAGGGGCTCCGGACAGCGGGTCAGGGGGTCGGTGGGACGTAGTCCCCGTTCGATGCAAAACCCGAACCACCGACCCGGGCCGGGGCGCACCCTCGGTCGCCCGCGCCACATCACCCGGCGCTTCAGCCCCCCGCCCGTACCTCCAGCACCTTCCGGAGTGCAGCCGCGAGTTCGCCGGTGGTCGCGGGCTTGCGCAGGATCTCGCCGACCCCGGCGGCCCGGATGACGTCCTCGGGGAGGTCATCGATGTAGCCGGTCAGCATGACGATGGGAAGGCCGGGCCGGACCCGGGAGAGCTCGCCGGCGAGGTCGAGCCCGTTCCGGCGGGGCATGAGGTAGTCGCTCACCACCACGTCGAAGGCGTCGGGGGCGGCGAGGAAGAGCTCGAGGGCGGCCTCGCCGTCTCCGGCCAGCACGACCCGGTATCCCAGCCGCTCCAGGCGCCGCTTGCCGACCATGGCGAGGCCCGGTTCGTCGTCCACGTACAGGACGAGCTCCCCGTTGCCCCCGGGGGGCGCGACCACCTCGCCCGGCTCCTCGGCACCGAAGAAGTCGGCCGCGGGCACGATGACCCGGAACGTCGTCCCCGCGCCCATGGCGCTGTCGATCTCGATGACGCCGCCGTGGTCCTTCACGATCCGGTGCACGATGGCGAGGCCCAGCCCGCTTCCCTGCCCCACGGGCTTCGTCGTGAAGAAGGGCTCGAGGACCCGACCCAGGAGTTCCGGGGGGATCCCGTTCCCCGTGTCCTGCACGGAGATGAGGGCGTGGTGACCCTCCCGAAGCTCGGGATGGGCGCGGGCGCGACTGTCGGTGATGTAGACGCCGCCCACCTCGATGGCGAGGTGCCCGCCCCCGGGCATGGCCTGGCCGGCGTTCATCCCCAGGTTCATGAGCACCTGGTGCATGGCCGACGGGTCGGCAATGACGCGGGGGGCGTCGGGCTGGATCATGGTCCTGATCTCGATGCTGGGCGGAAGGCTCGAACGAAGGAAACTCTCCACCTCCCGCACCGGTCCGTCCAGGTCGAGAGCCCGCCGTGCCCCCTCGTGGCGCCGCCCGAAGGCCTGGATCTTCTCGACGAGGCTCTTGCCGCGGAGCGTGAAGGCAATGAGCTCCTCCAGGTCCCGCCGTCCCTGGTCCCCTTCCACCGAATCCTGGAGCAGCTCGCCGAACCCGAGGATCGCCCCCAGGATGTTGTTGAAATCGTGGGCGATGCCCCCGGCGAGGGTCCCCACCGCGTCCATCTTCTGGGCCTGGCGGAGTTCCTGCTCGAGCTGCGCCCGCTCCGCCTCCTCCCGCTTCCGCTCGCTGATGTCGACGATGGACGAGAGCACGAACATGCCGTCTTCGGTCTCGATGGGGTTCAGGCCGATCTCCACCGGGACCTCGGAGCCGTCCTTCCGGAGCCCGTAGAGGTCGCGTCCCACGCCCATGGGGCGGGTATCGGGCGCGTGGAAGAAGCCGTCCCGGTACCCGGGATGCGCCTTTCCGAAGCGTGCCGGAACGAGCAGCTCGATGGAGCGCCCCATGAGCTCCTCCCGCTGCCAGCCGAACATCCGCTCCACCTCCCGGTTCACCAGCACGATGCGGCCCTTCTCGTCCACCATGACCATGCCGGCGGGGGAGGACTCGACGGCGGCCCGGAAGCGGGCCTCGGCGCCGCGGCGTGCGCTGATGTCGACAATGGACGAGAGGACGAACATTCCCTCCTCGGTGGCCACCGGGGTGAGCCCGATCTCCACCGGGACCTGGGAGCCGTCCTTGCGCCGGCCGTGGAGGTCCCGCCCGGCGCCCATGGCCCGGACCTTCGGACTGGCGAAGAACTCGGCGCGGACGTCGCCGTGGCCGTGCCGGAAGGCCTCGGGGACCAGGAAGTCCACGGACTGGCCCAGGAGTTCCTCCCTGGGGTAGCCGAAGAGCCGCTCGATCTCCTGGTTCACCAGGACGATGCGGCCCTCCGCATCCACCATGAGAAGTCCGCTGGGCGCCGATTCCACGGCGGCGCGGAGCCGGAGTTCACTGGTGCGGGACGGGTCCGGCGACATTGCACCTCCATGCGGAACGGAAGACGGATGATCGGTGCATCACGTCCGCCGCTGACACGGAGGTTGGGATTCAGCCGGGGCCGTGCCCGAAGTATCGGGGGAGGGACCCCGGTACGCAAGACATAATGTCCCCGCAGTAACGCTCGTACGACGCACGATGAACGCTTATCGTCCCGCACGGGGCGTTATTACCCAGGCTTTCTATCCTTCGAGGTACTCCACCATCCTGCGCCGGATGGCAGGATCCTCGGGGAGCCGCCCGTACCCTGCGGCCATGTTGTCGCGCATGTGGACCGGGTTGGAGGTCGCCGGGATCGCGCAGGTCACCGCCGGGTGACCCAGCACGTACTTCAGGAAGAACTGGCTCCAGGAATGGCAGTCGAATTCCGCCGCCCAGTCCGGAAGTTCGCGGCCCTCGACGGCTCCGAAGAGCGCGCCTCCCCCCAGGGGACGGTTCAGCATCACCGCCAGCCCCCGCTCGGCGGCCTTCGGCAGGATCCGGTCTTCGGCCTCGCGCTCCGCCATGCTGTAGTTGATCTGGATGAAGTCCAGGCGCTCGTCATCCATCCAGCGTTCGACCTCGGGGAAGGCCCTGGACTGGGAACGGGTGATCCCGATGTAGTCGATCCGCCCCTCTTCCTTCCACGCTTCGAGGGTGGCCAGGTGGGTCTCGGTGTCGACCAGGTTGTGCACCTGCATGAGTTCGATGCGGGGCCGCCGAAGGAGCCCCATGGACTCCTCCATCTGGGCGACCCCTTCCGGCGCGCCTTCGGTCCAGACCTTGGTTGCCCACCAGAGATCGTCCTGGATGCCGAGTTCGGCGGCAAGATCACCCAGTACCTCCTCCGACGTGCCGTACATCGGCGATGCATCGACGGCGGAGCCCCCCATCTCCACGAAGATCCGCAGGACCTCCCGGAGGGGTTCACGGGCCGAAGTGTCTTCGCCCACGTCGAAGGTCTGCCAGGTTCCCATCCCCAGCGCAGGGATCCGTTCCCCCGAAGACGGAATTGCGCGGGTGAGGATCTCCGGGCCGACGATGCCCGGCCCTCCGGATGCCGAGAGGACCCGGGGGCCGAAGACCCCGTGAGGGAAGAACACGCCGGCCGCGAGGAGCCCGACCCCTCGGGCCAGGGCCTCGCGGCGCGTGATGGATGGGGAAATGTCCTGGCTCATGGTGGCCATGGGCTCGAGCAGTGTTCAGGAATTCGAGGTGCGCAGCGGGTGCGCTGTCAGGTAACCGGGTCGTTGGCGGTCAGCGGCCGCGACGCGTGTATCCCCATCCGCCGCCGAAAACGATGAGAAGGACGACGATGATGAGAATGGTCGTGGTGGACATGTCGAGACTCCTTGAACTTGCGTGGATTCCGGGCGAGACCAACGGGTGGTGCTCCCTACAACAAGATCGGTGCCACGTCCGGTCCCATCGGTCCTTCGTCCCCCTGCCGGGCCATTCCCGCCGAATGCGCGTCCTTCAGGCTCGACTGCCGCCCCCGTTCCCGTAACGCCGGATGCTCCGATTGAACGATCCGGTACCCAGGGAGGAAGAAACTTCCCGGCTCACCACCGGGTGACCCCGATCTGGACGCTGCCGATCCGGGCGTCGTCATTGCTGCCGTCGCTGCCGAGCCAGCCCGTGACGGTCACCGTGCCCACGTCGCTCGGGTTGACCCGGATGGTGGCGACAAACCGGCCCTCGGTGTCCGTCCCGCCGGTGCGTCGGGAGAGCTGGCCCCCCGTGGCCCCCAGGAAGACGCTCTCGCCTGCCGTCCGGACCGCGTTCCCCGCTGCATCGCGAAGCTGAACGACGATGGTGGCCGTGTCGAAGGCGCGGATGTCGGTGGGCGTCACCGAGAGGGTCGATCCTTCCGCCGACACCCGGCCGACATCGACCCTGATGTCGACCGACCCGATGCGTGCCCCCTCGGCGTCGGTGCCCAGGTAGGCGGTCACGGTACCGGTTCCCACGGTGCCCGACCGGAGCGTCGTTTCGAACTCGCCATCGTCGTTGCTGGTGCCCGAGGTCCGGGCGAGTTCGCCGATCGTGGTCACGAGAAAGACCTCGAGCCCCTCGCCTTCGAGGTCGTTGCCCTCGGTGTCGCGGAGCTGGATCCGGATTCTCGCGTTCTCGTCGGTCGTGAAGCGTGCCGGAGCGGCTTCGATGGTCGAGCGGTCCGCATCCACCTCGCCCCGGACCGTCACGGTCGCGGTGCCGATGAGGGGGTCCGAGGCGCTCGAGCCCAGGTACGCCGAAACCGTCGCCGTCCCGACCTGATTCGAGGTCAGCGTGGCCGTGAACCGCCCGTTGTCGTCGGTGGTTCCCGACGTGCGGTTGAGCGTCCCCAGTGATGTCGCGAGGAAGACGTCGTCGCCCCCCGTCGTCATGTCGTTCCCGTCCGCGTCCCTGAGTTGGACCAGCACGGTGGACGGCTCATCCCGGCCCACGCGCGAGGGGGTCGCCCCGATGGTGGAGGTGGACGCCGACGGGGGGATCGCGCGCTCCTCGACCCGGAGCCGCAGGAGGACGGTGGCAGGGGAGTTGACCGCAGCAGACGATGCCAGGCGTGCCCGGGCCTCGTAGGTTCCGGGTGCGAGACCGTCCGGGTCCATCCTCACGATGAGGTGGGCCGGCGCCCGGTTCGACGAGAGCCGGGCATCCAGCCAGCCCTGTGCCGAGCCCGCATGGTCGACGCTGAGCGTGATGCCGTCGAGGGTCCCGCTTCCCGCGTTGGTGATCGCGATGGAATCCGGTCCCGTAACCGGCGCATCCTCCTCGACGACCCGCGTCAGACTTCCGGACGAAATGGCGAACTCCGGCGGCGCCTCCCCGTAGCGGTATCGGACCTGGACCACGGCGGGACTCCCACCCCCCGAACTCGTGAGCCGCACTTCTGCGTCGTGGACGCCGGGGGCGAGGCGCTCGGGATCGACCCGGAGCACGAGGTCGGTGGGCGCAGAGCTTCCGGCGAGCGCGGCGTCGAGCCAGCCCGAGGCACCTCCGGAGGCGTAGGCGATGGACGCCTCCAGGCCGGTCAGTGAACCCCCACCCAGGTTGGTTACCCGCACCGACTGGGAGGGGGGGGTTCCCTGTCCCTCCGACGAGGCGAAGCCGACGGCGCCCGGTGACAGGCCGATGGAGGGATGGGGATCCGCGATCTGGAAGACCACGGAAAGCGTTCCCGGGCTCACGCCGGAGCCCGCCGGGGTCACCGTGACCTCGGCCTCGTAGCGTCCGCTGGGAAGGCTTCCGGGCGTCGCGCGGAGGGCCAGGGTGGTGGGAGCCGACGTGCCGGAGAGCGTCGCCTCGAGCCAGCCTCCCTGTCCCTCGGTCCAGGCGATGGAGGTGCCGAGCCCCGTCAGGCTCCCGCCGCCCCGGTTCGTGACCGACACCGCGATGGGCTGGGTCGGGCTCCCGCCGGCCGTGGCGCTGAACTGGACCGCCGCCTCCGAGAGGGCGACCTGGGGGGAGGCGCCGACCTCGATCGATGCCATCGCCGACTGCCCCTGAACCGACGCACGAATCTGCGCGGTACCCGTCGAAATGCCCCGAACGAGCCCCGAACCACTTACCGTCGCGATCTCCGGATCCATGGACGTCCACTCGGCGCTTCGGCCCGTGAGCGGGGCCCCCGAAGCATCGAAGGGCGTGGCCGAGAGCTGGACCGTCTGATCGGGAAGGAGCGACGCCGACACCGGGTCCACCTCGACCGACGCCACCGTGGCCTCGGTCACGGACACGTCCTCGCAACCCGTGCCCACCGTCATGAGCACGAAAGCGAGGAGGATCGCGAGAGGTCGTTTCAGCATGGCGCTGCCCGGTGGTGTGACATGTGGGATCCTACCCTTTCGGTGCAAGGGTCCTGCCATCTTCTCCCGGGGCCTCCCGGAACCCGTGCTTTCCCATCGTTGCTGGGAATAAGGCTGAATCCAGGAGGACGCAACCCGGGGTGACCTGACGCATCTGCACGACGAGGTGTGTCGAAAGGGCAAGTGTTTCCCGCAGGCGCAGCGGCCTGACCGCACTTGCTTGTTCGCCGGGCCGGCGGCCGACCGGATTCCTTGACAGGATGATTACAGCCCCCTATGACAAATGTGCCACCGGGTCCTTCAAGCTTCGACGGTGTGCCGGCCGCGCCCGGACCCGAGCGGTGAACAGATCGGTTTCCTCGTGCAGCAAGGAGCACATCATGAACGTTCCGATGCGAAACAGGTTCGGTGGAATTGCCGCGGTCCTGGGCCTTCTCGTCCTGGCGTCCTGTGCCGACATGGGCGACGAGCTTCCCACGAGCCCCCCGGCGGCGAGCGAGTCCGTAGCCCCAGTGGACCGGGGTCCCCAGGACTTCGGGCCCGCCATCCGGGCCGCGGAGCGCCATACCCCGGCCCTCATGCAGCGCCCCGGCGTGGTGGGGACCGGCGTGGGACTCGACGAGGAAGGCCGGCCGTCGGTGCGGATCTTCCTGGTCCATGGTCAGGTCCGGGACCTCCCCGCCCGCCTGGACAACGTCCCGGTGAGCCGTGTGGTGACCGGCAACTTCGTGCTGCGGCAGGACCGAACGGCCCGGGCTCGCCCGGCCCCCATCGGGTTCTCGGTGGGGCACCCGAACATCACGGCGGGCACCCTGGGCGCCCGGGTCACGAACGGCAGCCAGGTCTTCATCCTGAGCAACAACCACATCCTGGCCAACAACAACAACGCCAGCATCGGGGATGCGGCCCTCCAGCCCGGAGCCTTCGACGGAGGTTCGGAGCCGAACGACGTGATCGGAACCCTCCATGACTTCGAGCCGTTCAACTTCGACTCGAACAACCTGATGGACGCCGCCATCGCCCTCGTGAACCCGAACGACATCAGCGGCTCGACCCCTTCCACGGCGGGGTACGGGGCGCCCAGCACGAACACGGTGACCGCCACCGTGGGTATGGGCGTGCAGAAATACGGGCGGACCACCGGCCACACCTTCGGGACCGTGGCGGAGACCAACGTGACGGTGAGCGTGTGCTTCGAGACCCGGGGTCCGTTCACCTGCGCGAGGTCGGCGACGTTCGTCGGCCAGTTCACCGTCACCGACGGGAGCTTCAGCGCCGGGGGTGACTCGGGTTCCCTGATCGTGACCGCGAGCGGGAACAACCCGGTGGGTCTCCTCTTCGCGGGGAGCTCCACCCGGACGATCGCGAACCCCATCCAGGTGGTCCTGGACCGGTTCGGGGTCACCATCGATCCGACGATACCGGACGGAAATGGCGGGCCCCCCGATCCCGACCCGGATCCCACCGGGCCGACGGCCAGCTTCACCGACTCCTGCTCGGAGCTGGCCTGCACCTTCGACGGGTCTGGCTCGACCGCCGGCGACGCTGCCATTTCGACCTATGGCTGGACCTTCGGCGACGGGAACTCGGGCTCGGGAGCGACCGTCTCCCACACCTACGCGGCCGGCGGTACCTACACGGTGACCCTCACCGTCACCGACGCCGACGGGCTGTCCGATTCCGCATCCCGGACCGTTTCGGTGGCAGAAGCCCCGGGAGAGGGTGAACTCGGCATCCAGCAGTTCAATGTGAGCGCCCGCACCCAGGGGCCGTGGCGGCGGGCCGACGTCACCTGGTCGGTGTCCCACAGCGGAGGGGACCTGGCCAGCGTCAGGACCGAGCTCAGGAGCGGAACCACGGTGCTCGATGCCCAGACGTCGTCCGTCAGCGGCGGCAGCGCATCCGGGGAGCACAGCGTCCGGACGCGGAGTGGTGCGCCGGACAGGGTGCGCCTGATCGTCACCGACGGGCAGGGCAACCAGCTCATCGAGGAGAAGCCTGTTTCCTTCTGATCGGCTCCGCTGAACACCGGGCGCGCATTCCGGGGTACCGGGATGCGCGCCCGTCATTGGAGGCCTCAATGTCGAATCGAGCACCCCCGAGCGCAGCGCTCCTGCTTCCATTCCTTCTCCTGCTCCTGCCGGCCTGCGGCCTCAACCGCGGGCCATCTGCCGAGGAAGCCGTGCCCCGTCCCCCCATCGAGGAGGTCCAGGAACGCCACACGCCGGCGTGGATGGAGCTCCCCAGGGTCACCGGAACCGGGATCGGCCTCTGCGACGAGGAGCCCTGCATCCGGGTCTTCCTGTCCGCCGCGTCGCCCGAGGCCGAGAAGGCCATCCCGAAGGAGGTGGAAGGCTATCGGGTGGAAGTGGTGGTGACCGGCATCTTCCGACCCCGCCGGCCAGGAGGCTGATCCGCCCGCCGGGGGAGCCCGGTCAGGGCTCGATGACCTGGCCTGACCATACCCGCTCGTGCTCGACGCGCGCCTGCATCAGGACGCCCCGCACCACGTCGGCGTCGGGGGCCTCGAACTCGCAGATGAGACGGGTCCGGTCGCGGGACTGGCAGCTCCGGATCCAGCGCACCCCGCCACGGTCGAGACAGGGTTGCAGGCGGCCGGTGATCTCCTCCAGGCGCTCGTCGGTGAGGGGAGGGTCGAAGCTGCGCTCGAGGATGACATGGGCCATGGTCGTTCTCCCGGGTTGGGGTGGTTGCGTGGGGTCAGGAGGGTGCAGCAGCCGCCGCGGCGGCCCGGGCTCGCTCCAGAGCCTCCAGGGCGCGGTGCGAGGGACGGTGGTGGGGATGCGTCACTTCGGGGGCGTCCAGGTGCTTCCTCGCGGCGCGGGGGTCCCCCTCGAGAGCCGCGCAGTGGGCAAGGAGCGCCCGCGAGAGCACATGCAGGCTGGGGCGCTCCAGCGTTCGCGCGGCCCGGAGGGTCTCGTCGGCCCGCTCCCGGGCGGAGGCAGGGCAGCCTCGCGCGATGTCGTCTTCTGCGGCGTAGCCCTGCAGGTGGGCGATCTTCCAGAGGCTGTCCAGGTCTCGCAGTTCCTCGAGGGCGGCATCCACCCGCTCCATGCCGCCTTCGGCTTCCCCTCCCCTCCCGGCGGCCAGCGCGGCGAGTCCCCGGGCGAAGGCCCCCTGGACCGGGTCACCCATCCGCACCGCCAGTTCCCCGGTCTCGCGGGCCCGGGCCAGGGCCGCCGCGTACGCGCCCTGGTCCAGCTCCACCATCGTCATGCGGGCCAGCGCGGGCAGTTCCCACCACCGGTCGCGCTGCCGGCGGCCCCTCCGGATCACCTCCCGGAAGGCGGCATGGGCCGCCGCAAGTTCGCCGTCCTGGTGGCTCAGCAGCGCCCCGGCCAGGGCCACGACGTCGATCTCGAGCCCATGCGACCGCGCCAGTTGTGTGGACTCGTCGACCAGCCGCCGTGCGTCGTCCAGCGCCTGGTCCAGCAGCAGGAGACAGGCCGCGGTCTCGGCCAGCGCCCGGGCCGCGCTCCCCGGGTCCCCCGTGCGGCCAGCCTCGGCGGAGCGGAGCGAACTCCGGCCGGCCTCGTCGAAGGCCCCGCGCTGGTACTGGATCTCCATGAGGCTCGCATGCCCCTTGGCCACCGACTGCCCCAGCCCGAGGCTCACGGCCTCGTCGGTCACGCGGCGCAGCTCGTCCTCCACGTCGTCCGGACGATGGTCGGCGAGCCCGGCGAAGCTGTAGAGACGAAGGAGGTCCACCTCGAGGGGGATGCGGGTCTCGTCGGGGAGGCCCTCGAGCTGTGCGCGCCCCCGTTCGACCATGGTGGCCGCCTCGTCGTAGGCGAAGACCCAGAGGTGGTCATCCGCCGCCTCCGCGCAGGCCGCGGCGGCGACGGCAGACAGGCCGCCCCGCTCGGCGTGGTGAGCCACGGCGCCGGGGAGCCTCCCCTCGGTACGGTCCATGGCGTCGAGGGCCCGGGCGATGCTCCGGTGCACCTGCCGGCGCACGGGCTCCGAGAGGCGGTCCGTTGCGGCCTGCCGGAGGAGCGAGTGGGTGAAGTCGTAGCGATCCTCCCCGCTTGCCCGCAGGATCCCCCGGCGCTCCAGCGTGTCGATGGCCTCCACGATCTCGTGGTCCGGCCGGTCCACCACCCTCACCAGCAGGGGCACGTCGAAGGCCCGCCCCAGGGCCGCCGCCCAGGGGAGGAGGGCCCGCGCCCCGGGGTCCAGTCGCTCCAGCCGGTCATCGAGTTCCTCCTCGATGCTGCGGGGGGTCTCTCCCCGCCCGGGGGCATCGGAGGTCGCGAGGGCCAGGGCGAAGAACGGGTTCCCCTCGCTGGCCGCGAAGACCCGGGCCGGATCGACCTCGCGTGCCACCGAGCGGACCAGCGTCTCCGTGTCCGGGGCGTCCAGTCTGGCCAGCGACACGCGGGCCGTGCGCCCCGAGACCAGCAGGGACCGGAGCATGCGGGCCACCGGCGTGGTGGGGGAGATCTCTCCCTCCCGGGCGGCCAGCCCGAAGGCGACCGGCGTCGGGGCCAGCTCCCGGACCAGGAAGTGAAGGAGCGCGGCCGACGACGCGTCGAGCCACTGGATGTCGTCGAGTACGACGAGAGCCGGCGTGCGGGCCTCGGCCAGCGAAGCGAGCCACCGGGCCACCGCGCCGAAGAACTGCGCCCGCGCGGTGGGGCGGTCGGTCCGCGCCCCCGAGGCCCGCCCCTGCAGCACCGCCGAGAGCCCTGCCACCTCCGCATCCCCCCCGAGGGCACCCCGGGGAAGTCCCGCCAGGAGGTCGGCCCAGGGGCCGAAGGGGCGCACCTCCTCGGTCTCGAAGATCGGCCCCGACAGGACCCACCCCCCGGCCTCGCGCACCCGGGCGACGAGTTCGCGGAGAAGCCGGGTCTTGCCGATCCCGGCCTCGCCGGTGAGGAGAAAGGAGTTGTCCCTCCCTCCGTCCCCGGATCCGTGGATCACGCCCAGGAGCGCCTCGAGCTCGGAGGATCGACCCACCAGCCGGGGCTCACCCGTGTCGAGGGCCGGGAGGTGATCGGGGGGCGGCAGGTCGGCGAGGATGGCGGCCAGGTTGCTGCCTGCCGGAGAGGGGGCGTCCGCCTCCGGGGCGTCCGCGTCCGGCTCCGCCGCGCGCGCGGATGGGGAGGCGGAAGGGGCCGCAGACGGGGACGCGGGTGGGGCCGCGGAACCGAGCTGCCACCTCGCCGTCTGCAGGGCCTCCGAGGGCCCCCGCCCCAGGTGGTCGGCCAGCATGCGGCAGCAGCGCTCGTAGACCTCGAGCCCCTGGTCCACGCGTCCCACCCCGGCCAGGACCTCCATGGCCTCCAGGTAGGCCGCCTCGGTGAAGGGATCGAGGGACAGCCGCGCCAGGGCATGGGGGAGCGCGGCTTCCGGGTCCCCCTGGAGCCGCCGGCAGAGGGTGGCATGGACCGAGACGTGGAGCCCGTGGAGCCGCTCCCGGGTGCCCAGCGACCAGGCGGCGAACTGGTGGCACGCGGGCAGGTCGAGCCCTTCCACGAACCCTCCGCGGAAGGCATGGACCGCCTCGAGCAGGGCCTCGGTGGACGCCTGGCTCGCCTCCGCGGGAACGAGGGAGGTCACGCGGCGCAGGTCCACGTCGACTGCGTCCACGTCCAGCGCCACCCGGTCGCGGGCGCACATCAGGGGCTCGGCGCCCTCGTGGTGCACCACGTCCCGGAGCTTGGAAAGCGCCCACCGGAGCCCGGCCCGCGGGTCGTTCACCTCGGGCCAGAAGAGGTCGCAGAGCGCGCTCCGGGCGTGGGGGCGGCCGGTGGCCGCGAGGTAGGCCAGCAGGGCCCGCGCCTTCCGGGAGGGCGGCAGATCGACGCGCTCCCCACCCGTCTGGACCTCGAGGGGGCCCAGCAGATGGACACTCAGGCGTGGAGGGCTCATGCGCACCTCCTGACCGGGGGGGACGCCCACCACCACCCTTACAGGTTATGACAAATCGCCCGGGTCGCGCAACACCAGAAGGTCTGCGGGTTCGTGGGGTGCAAGCCCCTTGCGCCCAGAGTGGGCGTAGTGGATACTCCCAAAATGGACACTGCCCAGTTCCAGGAGGCCTGTGATGATAATCCTTACTGTCGACAAGCGCGGACGCAGCACCCTCCCCGAGAGCGTTCGTCGCGATCTCGGGATCGGGAAGGAGGATACCACCCTCCTCCTTCTCGAGAAGACGGACCGTGGCACCTACGAGCTTGTGCCGGCGGCGATCATTCCGAAAGACCAGCTCTGGTTCCACCATCCCGAGATGGAACGTCGGGTTGCCGAGGCAGAGGCCGACTTCCGGGAGGGGCGTTCAACGAGCACTTCCACCGTGGAAGAGGCGCAGGCCCACCTGGACCGCCTCAAGGAACTGGACCGCCTCAAGGAAAAGGGCTAATCGTACCGTGGCTCGGAAACGAGCGTTCCTGGGCGCCGCGTGGTCGAGACGCTGGGACAGGAGTTATGGGAAGCTGACCCACGAACAGCAGAAGGCCGTCGACAAGGTTGTCATGGCCCTGTTGAAGCAACAGCCCACGCCGGGGATGCGCATCAAACCCGTGGAGCCGGAGAAATTCTACAACGAAGCCCGGGTCAACGATGGGGACCGGGTGATCCATCGGATCGAGGCCGGCAAGGTCTGGTTCGTGGACATCGTGGTGCACGACGACATCAGCCGGTACGGCAAGGCGCTGGGAGGCCTCTTCTGAGGTGACACTTCACCCGTCCCACCCCAGCGCCCACTCGCAGAACGCGTCGCCCTCGTGCACGCACCGCACGTGGCGCACCCGCGGCTCCCCGCCCCGGGCCAGCACCAGCGCCCGCCGGAGCCCCCCGGTCTGCCGCCTGCAGAAGAGCGGATCCGAGGGCCCGAAGTCCACAAGCCGGAGGAGGGCGGACCCCGTGTCGTGGCTCACCACCTCCATGCGCCCCGACCGGTAGAAGAGCCGGAAGAGCGACACCCGCTGGGTGAGGAACTCAAGGGGCGAAGGCTTCCCCACGATCCCCCCGTACTGCTGCCGCCCGGCGGACTCGATGGAGTACGCCCCGGCCCGCTCCATCCACTCCGGGTCGACGGGACCCAGCTCCGCATCCACGGCGTTCCAGAGCGCGAACACCTGCCCGAGCGGCACCTCGTCCAGGGGCGGCGAGGCCCGGACCGCCTCCAGCCCCGGCCCGTCCAGCCGCTCCAGCACGCGGGCCACGCCCTCCGCCCCGACCTCCTCCCGCACGAAGTCGAGGGTCGCCTGCACCACCGCACCCCGCGCGGTGCCCTCTCCGGACCGTGCGGTGCCTGGCGCTCCGGGGCCCGGCGAGGCCGCTGTCATCGGTGGCCACTCCCTTCCGAATCCAGGAAGAAGTCCAGGATCATGCGGCTCGCGTCCGGCCCCCGCGGGTCCGTGTAGGTCCCCTCCGGCGCGCCTCCCGACCACGCGTGGCCGAGGCCCGGCACCATGACGACCCGGAGCAGGTTCGCCGGCAGGAGCTGCACCCCCTGTGCTTCGAACCACGCGGCGTTTCGAGGCGACACCACCGCGTCCTCGCTCCCGTGGATGATGAGGGTGGGGATGTCACGGGCCCGGTCACCCATGGCGCTCCGGACGGCCTCCGCCGCTGCGTCGGGGTCCACCTCCAGCGTGCCGCTCAACGCGGCGGTGGCGGCGGGGAGTCCCCGGGCGATCCCGAAGGGCACCCCCGAGTGGCTGGCCATGCCCGCGAACAGCTCCGGGTAGGTGGCCGCCAGGATCGCCGCCATGGCGCCCCCGGCCGACATCCCGGCCACGAACACCCGGTCCGGGTCGAGGCCGTGCGCTTCCACCACCCCGCGGATCATCCCGGCCAGGATCGCCGGCTCCCCCGCATCGCGGCCCTGGTGGGCCGGCTCGTACCAGTTCCAGCACCGGAGCGGGTGCGCGTCGGGCGCCTGCTCCGGGTAGAGCACCGCCACCCCCCGCGCCGTGGCCAGCGCGTCCATGCGCGTGCCCCGGGCCACGTCGTCCGCGTCCTGGGTGCAGCCGTGCAGCAGGACGAGGAGCGGCCTCGGGGCCCCGGCCTCCGCGCCTCCGGCCCCGGCCCCGGCCCCGGCTGGCAGCACGAGCCGCCAGGCCCGCGTCCCCGCCGCGTCGGTGTGGCTCCCCCGGACGATCGTCACCGTGTCCGGGGCCGCCGGCGCGTCCGCGCCCTCGGCGCCTTCGCCGGCCGGACCCGGCGCCACCGCACAGCCCACCAGGAACGGGATCATCATCAGTGCGTTTCCGATCATGTCAGGCACCCGCGTGACGTCTCGAGAAAAAAAGGGGGGACCGGGAGGGAGGAGGAGGTCGCACCGGCCGCACAGGCCGCCGATACGCCCCTCCTCCTCCCCGATCCCAGGTTACGGGCCTACAGCCCCCAGCGCATCCCGATCAGGAAGACCGAGCCGATGGCGGGCATGTTGATCATCTGGATGTGCCGCTGGTCGAACCCGCACTCGCGCTCGCCGTCGGGCGTGTCGCTTCCGCAGGCGAAGAGGTTCTGCGCGGTGGCGTTCAGCGTGAGCCCCGTACCGGCGAACCGGTAGCGGAGCGACAGGTCGAGCCCGGCGTGGGTCGGGATCTCGCCCCGGTTGATTCCCGACGTGAAGGTGTAGCCGTTCACGTACCGCACCGAGGCGGATCCGCCGAACCCGCCGAAGTCACGGCCCTCGAGGCCCACCGACCACTTGGTGCCGGGGGAGTTCAGCGCAGTGGCTTCCTGCACCTGCGCCCCGCCCTCGGCCTGCTGCGTGAGTTCGATGAACGACAGGGTGGTCTTCAGGTCCAGGCGCGGGTCGAGGATCCAGGTCGCGCCCAGGTCCACGCCGCGGATCTTCGCATCGCCCATGTTCCAGTAGGTGAGCGGGATCTGCGGTCCGCCGTTCTCGTCCACCACCGCATCGCCGCTGCCGGCGAAGAAGGCTGTCGTGGGGACGTTGCTGAAGATCGTGGTGCCGAAGGGGTTCGCGAAGATCGTGAGCGGGCTCAGGAAGTCCTCGTACGAGGCCATGTACCCGGCCACGTCCAGCAGGAAGCTGTTCCCGAGCACGCCCCGGTAGCCGAGCTCCCAGGTGATGTTGGACTCGGGCACCAGCGGGTCCAGCCGGTGCACCTCGACGCCGGCCCCGTTCCGGATGCTGTACCCCTCGGTGTTGTGGAAGACGCCCACCAGGGGCACGAAGTTCGGGATCCAGAAGTTGGTCTGGAGGATCGACGGCGACTTGAAGGCGCGGTTCACGCTGAAGCGCACCGCCTGGTCCGCACGGGGCGACCAGACGAGGGCGGCCTTCGGGCTCACCTGCGTGTCGTAGTTCTCGTGCTCGTCCACCCGGGCGCCGAGGACCAGGCGGAGGTCCGTCGTGACGGGGGTTTCGAGCTGACCGTAGACGCCGACCTGGCTGATCGTCACGTCCTCGCCGGTGAGGCGGTCCGTGAGCCACTGACGGTCGCTGGACACGACGTCGCGGCGGGCCTGGATCCCCCAGGTGAGGTCGCTCCCGCGGAGGGGTGCGATGGTCCACCGGTTCTGCACCTCGGCGGCGTAGAGGCGCCCGTCCGACGGCCAGTCGGACATGAGGCGGACCTCGTCGTCGCTCAGGCCCGGGTTCGCGGCCCGGTTCGACGTGTAGCGGTTCAGGGCATAGGAGTTTCCGGCCTGCGACTGGGCGCGGTAGGCGTTCAGGAACCAGTTGGGGGTCGTGTAGCGGAGCTGCAGGTAGTTGTAGGTCCAGCCGTCGAACTGGTTGCGCCCGACGTTGGTCTGCCCGACCCCGCTGCTCTGACTGGCACCCGCGCCCAGCTCCAGGCGGCTGTCGTCCATGTAGTAGGCCAGGAGCCCCTGCCCACGAAGCACCCGGTTCTCCCAGTCGATGCCGCTGTCGCCGGTGGCGCTGGGATTGCCGCCGGTGCCGATCTCCCAGCTGGGGGCCGCGGCGGTGCCGTAGTTCAGGCGGTTCTCGAAGTCGTCCACCCGGTGGAACTCGCCGGTGACCTTGTAGCCCCAGTCACCGGACGTGCCGGCCTGGCGCACCTGTGCGTTCATGTAGCCTCGCGACCCGCCGGTGAGCATGGCGGATGCGCCGGGGAAGTCCCGCGGGTCCTTGGACTGGAGGCTGATGACGCCGCTCGACGCATCCGGCCCGTAGAGCGCGGCACCGGGACCCACCAGGATCTCCATGCTGGCCATGTCGATCATGGGGATCGGCGTGAACGCCCCGATGGGGAGGCCGCTTTCCGGAAGGACCGCGATGCGGCCGTCTTCCATCATCAGCATGCGGTTGTTGAACGAGGAGTTGAAGCCCCGGGCGTTCACGGCGGCGCCGCTCACGCCGACCTGGATGAAGTCGAGCCCCTTCACCTGCTTGAGGGCACTGGCGAAGCTGCCGCCGGCCAGGTTGCCGAGTTCGGCGGCCTCGATGCGGGTGACGGTGGCCGGGGCCTCGGACTGCCGCTGGGCCCGGCGACCGGGCGAGACCACGACGCCCGACAGCGCGATGGGGAGCGACTCGAGCCGCACGTTGGCGCGGGTCTCGGCGCCCGGCCTTACCTGGACGCCCTCGATGCGCGCCTCCCGGTAGCCGAGCTGGAAGGCCCGGAGCTGGTACGTTCCCGCGGGAACGCCGTCGATCCGGAAATTGCCCTGGGGTCCGCTCACCGTGCGGAAGCCGGTTCCCGGGATGTTGATGTCCACGCCGGAGATCGGCGCCCCTGCCTCGGTCTGTACCGTCCCCACCACCGTGCCCGTCTGGGCGTGTGCCGCCGGGGCCAGGGCCAGGGTCATGACCAGGGCCAGGACCAGGGCCATGGGATTCAGGCCGAGTCCGGTGGCCAGGTACTGAAGTCGAGCAACCATTGGATGCCTCCTGTCGAAGCTGTGCAGCGTGCCGTCCGGGCGCAGTCCCGGCGCGGGTTGGTACGTATGATCAACCGGGCAACACGGCATCATCCGGCCGCGCACCCCCTCCGGCATGGCCGGGTCCGGCACGCTCATGGAGGATCCCGGGGGCGTTTCTCCATGTGGTCGCGTCGTGGGACCCCCCGGCAGCCACACCCGCGGCAGCCACACCCGCGGC
>REBP01000063.1 GCA_007692665.1 Gemmatimonadales bacterium
TGGCCTGGTCCGAGGTGACCGACGCCCTCACCTCCGCGCTCGGGCGCCCGATTCGGTATGAGCCCGCTTCCGTGATCGGCTACATGCGGCACCTGTCCCGGAGGAAGCTGCCGCGGGGGGCGATCGTGGTGCAGACGATTCTGCACTTCCTGCTGCGCTTTGGCCAGGGCGCCACCGAGGACTCGACCCTGGAACGGCTGCTGGGGAGGCCCGGTCGAGGCATTCGCGAATACATCGATGACCATGCCGAGCTCCTCGGTCGAGGTCAGGACCCGGATCCTCGGACGCCTGGGGGGAGCACACCTCCAGATCGGGAGAGCGGGCGGTTCTGATCGTCAGGCTTCCCGGTTGCGATCGTTCAGTGATCGGGTGGGTGCAGCCATTCTCCCTCAGCGCGGGACGCGGCACTCGACCGCCGAGGTCCTCCTTGCGAAATGGGACACGGCGTCTCATGCTGTCTCGATCTGACCACAATCCGTCGCACCCCCTTCCGTGCCCCTGGCGCCGGCGCAGCCTCGTCCGATGCCAGGGGCCTGTCCACAGCCTCGAGGAGTTCTCCCGTGTCCGCTTCGGAGCCCGTTCCCATTCGTCCCGTCCGGGCACCGGACCCTGGAACGGACCTGGGGGCAAGGGAGGAAGGATCCGGGCCAGGCAGGGGCGGGGATGTCGCGTCCCCGGGGCTCATGGAGCGGATCCACCGGGGGGACCGGAAGGCCATGGACACGCTGGTGGCTGAGTACTGGGATCGTCTGGTCGCTTTCACCGCGGGGATGAACGGCTCGACCGAGTCGGCCGAAGACCTGGTCCAGGGCGTCTTCTTACGAATCTGGGAGGGCCGCGGGGAGTGGACCCCCACCGACCGCCTCCAGGGCCTCCTCTACCGAATGACCCGCAACGCCGCCCTGAACGGGATCCGGGACCAGCGGAATCGGACCCGGCTCCTGTCAGGGTTCCAGAGCTGGCGCAGCCGTCCCGCCACCCCGGACGAAGCACTCGACCAGCAGGACATGACCATGAGCGTGGAGATGGCCGTGGCCTCCCTCCCCCCGAGGCAGCGGGAAGTCTTCATCCTGGCGCGGTACCACGGCCAGTCCTACCGCGAGATCGCCGACGTGCTGGAGGTCTCGCCCCAGACGGTGGCGAATCACATGAGCGCGGCTCTCCGGGCTCTCCGTTCCCAGCTGCAGCACCTCCGCTAGCGCAGCCGCATCGGGAGGAGTGGCGCACCCGCCCCGGGAGGGCACTGGTAGGATCTCCGCCCCCACGTGTTGAGGAGTCAAGAGCGTCCCCGAACCCCGGCATCAGCCCGGGGCCCGCGGGACCGGCACCCTGGCATCCGACACGACGGGATCTCCCGTGGACGAACTCATCACTCTGTCCCTCCAGGGCCGCTCCACGGCCCGGCAGGAGGAGGAGCTCCAGCGCTGGCGGAGCGCATCTCCCCTGCACGAGGTTCACTACCAGGAGGTCAGGGACGTCTGGCTTCTCACCGCCGGCGAGTGGGCCATCCCCCCTGGGGGGCGTCCCCCGACCCTGACCGAGCTGGAGTGGCGAGCGCGGAGTGGGCGGTCAAGACCCCGATCCCGGCTGACAGGCTGGGCCACCGCCGCCGCGCTGGTGGTTGGCCTGGGGCTGGGCACGCTGGGCTCGGGGTGGTTCGCCTCCCCGGACCTTGACGGCGGCGGAGTTGTCGAACTGCGCACCGGTCCGGGGGAGCTGGCCTCCGCCACCCTTCCTGACGGTACGGTGGTGCGTCTTGCCCCCGGCACCGTGATCCGGGCCGAGTCCACCCCCTACCAGCGTGAGCTTCGGGTGGATGGCCAGGTCTTCCTGGCCGTGGCCTCGGACTCCACGCGCCCCTTCCGCGTCGTCACCGATGGCGGGGAGGCGAGGGTCCTGGGCACCCGCTTCGAGGTGGATGCCCGTGCCGGGGCCATGCGTCTCGCGGTGGTGGAGGGGTCGGTCGCCGTCTCCTCGGCCGGCCGGACCGTCGAGCTCGGCCCCGGGGACCAGGCTTCTTCCACCGCGGAGCGTCGGCCCGAGGTCGCCCCCGCGGCGGAAATTTCCCACCTGCTGCACTGGATGGGGGACTTCATGGCCTTCGAACGCACCCCCCTTCGAGAGGTGGCCCGCGAGGTTCGCAACCGCCTGGGACTGGAAGTCATCATCACCGACCCGGAGCTCGCCGAACGGACCGTCTCCGGGTGGTTCTCCGACGAGTCGCCCGAAGCCCTGATGCAGGTCGTATGTCGTGCCGCCGCCGTGACCTGTCGGTCCGACGGCGGCGTCCTGAGGATCGGACCGTGAGGGGCTTCCTGCCCCCTGGTCCGGGAGTCCGCCCGGGCTCCGAACCCTCTCCCACACTCCGAGGAGGTTCCTCGATGCGCTCCTTCACCCGAACGGCAGCCATGTTCCTGGGCCTTGCCGTCTTCGCCCCGCTCGCGGCCCAGGATTCCGGAATCCTGGCCGGTACGGACCCACCCCGAGCCTCCGCCATGGCCGACCGCGATGCCATTGACCGGATGCTCGAGCGACCGGCGCGTCTCGACGTGAAGGGAGTGGCCCTGTCCGACGCGCTGGAGCTCCTGCGGTCTCGCTCCAACGCTCGCATCGCCTTCTCCCCCTCCCTGCTCCCCGTCGAGCCGCCCGTCAACTGCGCCTGTCGCGACCTGACGGTGGGAGAGGCCCTGGACATTCTCCTCGCCGGGTCGGGCTTCCACTGGGTGCCCATGTCGGGACAGCTGGTGGTGGAACCTGCCCCCCGCCTCTCGAAGGACCTCCAACCGGTCATCCTCTTCGCCTCGACTGCGATGGAAGGAGGCCCCGGGGCCTGGAGCACCTCCGAGTTTCCCGCACCGGCCCTCACGGGCACGATCCGCGGGCAGGTGACGCACCGCACGGCGGGCCGTCCCCTCACTCCGGTGCAGGTCTACGTGGAGGGAACCTCCATCGGGACGGTGACCGCCGCAAACGGACAGTACCAGCTCAACAACGTCCCCGCCGGCGAGGTCACCGTCCTCGCCGACATGATCGGATTCGCCCGGGCCACGGCCACCGTCACGGTGGTGTCCGGTCAGGAGACCACGGTGGACTTCCAGCTCACCGAGCGGGCCCTGGACCTGGACGGGATCGTGGTCACCGGAACCGCCGGAGGCACGCAGCGCCGCGCCATCGGAAACGTCGTGGCCACCGTGAACGCCGACGACGTCATTTCCCGGTCCCCCGTCCAGAACGTGGACCAGCTCCTGGGTCAGCGCACGCCGGGAATGATGCTCATGCCGGGGACAGCCCAGGTCGGAACCGGCTCCGCTCCTCGAATCCGGGGGATCGGTTCGGTGACGCAGGGGAATGACCCCATCGTCTACATCGACGGGGTCCGGATGGACTCGAGCCCCACCCGGGGCCCGGGGCAGCGCGGCGGCTCCAACATCAGCCGCCTGAACGACATCCATCCCTCGGACATCGAAAGGATCGAAGTCATCAAGGGTCCGGCGGCGGCCACGCTGTACGGGACCGAGGCTTCGAACGGGGTGATCCAGATCATCACGAAGCGGGGCGAATCCGGCGCACCACAGTTCGACATGACGACCCGCCTTGGCGCGAACTGGCTCTGGAATCCCGAGGGGCGGACCGGCTTTCGGTACATGCCGGACCCGAACAACCCGGGCCAGCTCATCGGGATGAACATCTACGAGGAGGAGCGGGTGAATGGCCTCGGGCCCGTCTTCGGCTACGGCGACATGCAGAGCTACAATCTGAGCGTCCGCGGCGGAACCGACCTGGTCCGCTACTTCGGCTCGATTTCCCGGGACAACAACACGGGGATCGTGGACTGGAACTGGGAGCGTCGCCTCGCCCTTCGGGCCAACTTCGAGGCCATGCTGAGTGAGCGACTCACCGCAGTCGTCTCCACCGCCTTCATCACCGGGGAAACCCGGCTGTCCCAGGGAACCATCGACACGGACCCCTTCAGCAACCTGATCTGGTCCAATCCGCGAAACCTGAACGACGACCGCAGGGGGTGGCGCGCCGCGCCCCCCGAGGAGTGGAGCAAGTACGAGTCCCGGGGCGACAACGACCGCACCACGACCAGCCTCGAGGTCCGCTTCCAGCCCGTGTCCTGGATGAGCCACCGGCTCGTCGCGGGGATCGACAACAATGCCGAGAAGACCTTCACCCTCCTCCCCCAGCAGGCCGAGGGCGCGAACCACTTCTTCGGAAACGCAGCCCTGGGGCAGAAGAACATGAGCCGGGGGACCCGGCGCTTCGTGACGCTGGACTACGGCGGAAGCGCGAACTTCTCTTGGCAGGACTATTCCTTCCAGCCGTCGGTCGGCCTCCAGTACTCCAACAGCCAGAACGCCTTCGTGAACGCCTCGGGGTCGCAGTTCCCCGCCATTCCCATCACCACCATCTCCGGTGGAGCGGTCCGTGACGGGGGCGAGAGCTTTTCCGAGGAGTCCATGGTGGGCTTCTACGTCCAGCAGCAGGTCGGGTGGAACAACCGTGTCTTCGTGACCGGGGCGGTGCGGATGGACTCGCACAGCGCCTTCGGAACCGATGCATCGGCGGCCATCTACCCCAAGGTCAGCGGAACCTGGGTCATCTCGGAGGAGGACTTCTGGGACTTCCACTGGATGGACCAGTTCCGGCTCCGCGCCGCCTTCGGAGCAGCGGGGCAGCAGCCCGGCACCTTCGCCGCCACCCGGGTCTACAACCCCCGGATCGGGTACCGGGACCTCCCGGCCCTGACCCCCGGCGCATTCGGCAATCCGGACCTGAAGCCCGAGCGGGGAGAGGAACTGGAAATGGGGTTCGATGCCAGCTTCCTCGACGGTCGGATTGACGTGGAGGTGACCCGGTACCAGCGCGCAACCCGGGACGCCATCATCAACCGGGCCCTCCCGCCTTCCACGGGCTTCACCGGGTCGCAGGTGGTGAACCTCGGACAGATCGACGCCTGGGGTAACGAACTCGGCGTGGTGGCCCGCCTCATCGAGGGCTCCCGTTTCTCGTGGGAACTCGACACCCAGTTCGCGACCATGGAGAACCGGATCGAGAGCCTGGGCGACCTGGGTGTGATCTTCGCCGGGACCCAGTCGCAGCACCGTGAAGGCTACTCGGTGGCCGACATGTTCATGCTCAGGGTGCTGGATGTGGAACTGGACGGAAACGGCAACCTGCTTTCCGCCATGTGCGACGGCGGAACCGGGCCCCAGGGTGTGGACCCGGGCGGCTCGGCGGTGCCCTGCTCGGAAGCACCCCAGGTCTGGCTCGGAAAGTCCCAGCCCACCTGGCAGTTCGGGCTCGGAAACAGCTTCACCCTCTTCGACAACCTGCGCTTCTACGTGCGGGTGGAGGGGAACGGGGGGCACCTGCAGAACAACACCGAGATCCGGGCCACCCACAACCAGAACACCACCGAGGCGGTGCTCCTTCGCAACAACCCGATGATCCAGGCCTACCGGGCGCTGGAGAACGACCGGGTCGGCGTGTATGAGGCGGGCTTCCTCCGCCTCCGGGAAATTTCCATGAGCTACGACCTGCCGATGGGCCTGGTCGAGCGCGTGGGTGCGCGTCGGGCGAGCCTGTCCCTGGGGATGCGGAACGTGGCCATGCTCTGGTCCGCCCAGCACGGGTGGAGCACGCCCAGGGACGGCAGCGTCCGAGAGGCCCTCGCCGACATGACCGTGTGGGACCCGGAGGTCCGTTCGACGGGAAGCAATGCGGTCGGATACCAGACTGTTCTCCCGCCGGCTGCCAGCGCCACCATGACTTTCCGCCTGAGCTTCTGAGGAGCCCGACATGAAGAATCGAATCCAGACCCGACCCCGCGGCGGAATGAACCGCGTGGGACAGGCCTTCCTGGCCCTGGGGGTGGCGGTGGGCCTCGCGGCGTGCGACTCGCTCCTGGAGGTGGACAACCCCGGTGCGGTCGAGGCCGCCGACCTGAACAACCCCGCCCTGGCCGCGACCCTGCTGAACAGTGCGCTGGGACAGTTCGAGTGCGCTTTCACAAGCTACGTGGCCTCGACCAGCGTTCTCTCGGCCGAAACCATCAACGCCTCGAGCTGGCTCGACATCAACGGCTGGGGATGGCGGGGCATCGAGCTCGAGACCATTACCGGCGGCTGTCCGGCGGGGCGAAATGCCACCGGGCTCGGCGCCTACTCCCCCCTTCAGCAGGCCCGCTACCTCGCCGAGGATGCGACACGCCTCATCGAGGAATTCCCGGCGGCCCAGGTACCGCAGAAGGACCAGATGCTTGGCCTGCTCGCGGCTTACGCCGGCTACTCGTGGGCTCTCCTGGGCGAGGGCTTCTGTGAAATGGCGGTGGACACCGGCCCACTGAAGACCCGGCAGGAGATGTTCCAGGGCGCCGAGGCCCACTTCGATCGCGCAATCCAGCTGGCGCAAGCGGCGGGGAACGATGCGCTGCAGCGCATGGCGCTGGTGGGCCGGGCCCGGGTACGACTGAACCAGGGGAACATGGACGGCGCCTATGCGGACGCCTCCGGCATACCCCAGGGGTTCGCGTGGCACGCCGAGTATTCCACGGTGAACGGGATCCGCGAAAACCGCCTCTTCAACATGAACCGGCTGAACCGCTTCATCTCGGTCGAGCCCGGCGCGTACTTCGGGCTCACCGTGGGCGGCCAGCCCGACACCCGGGTGCCGGTGGTGAACTCGGGCCAGAACGGTCACGACGGCGTCACGCGGCACTATTTCCAGAACAAGTACCCCACCCCCGCCACGCACATCCGGATGGCCTCGTGGTTCGAGGCCCAGCTCATCATGGCCGAGGCCCGGCCGACCGAAGCGGTCTCGGCGATCAACCGGCTTCGGGCAGCGCAGGATCTTCCGGCCTACACCGGGACCGGGAGCCTCGAGGATGTCCTGGAAGAACGGCGTCGCCAGCTCTTCCTGGAGGGGCATCGGCTGAATGACATGCTCCGGCACAACATCCCCTTCCCATCCGGGGTGAATCACAAGGACCAGCCCTACGGTCCCATCACCTGCATGCCGCTTCCCGAGCAGGAGCGGCGCAACAACCCCAACATCGGCAGCTAGGTTCGAAATCGGGGTGCGGATTCGCACGTTTGCGGATCCGCACCCACCGCCGCCTCACTCCTCCCACCCCTGCCGCCCATGACGAACCCACTTCCCAGGCCGTCCGGACAAGGCCATCCCCAGAGGTCCGGGTCCGGCCGTTCCGCCCTGGCCCTTCCTCTTCTGGTGGTCGCAGCCCTCGTCGCCCATCCCCTTCTTCCCGGTGATGGGGCGTCGCGCAGCCTCGCCGCCCAGGTCCCCTCCATCGACCCCCAGATCATGGAGATGGTGGATGCCGTTTCGGAGGAGAACCTCGAACGGCTGGTGGAGATGCTGGCGAGCTTCGAGACCCGCAACACCCTTTCTTCCACCGACGATCCGGAACGTGGAATCGGTGCCGCCCGGCAGTGGATGCTCGAGGAGATGCAGAGTTACAGCCCGCGACTCCAGGTGAGCTTCGACAGCTACAGGATTCCGCCCCAGGGACGGATCGTGAACGAGGTGGACCTCCGGAACGTCATGGCGATCCTTCCCGGGCGCTCCGCCCGCCGGGTGTACGTGGGTGGCCACTATGACTCCGTGGCACGTCGGGAACTGGGCGACACCACCCCCGAAGGCTCTTTCGACAACTTCGCGCCCGGGGCGAACGACGACGGGAGTGGGACCGCTCTCGCGATGGAGCTGGCCCGGGTCATGGCGCAGAGCGGGATCGAGTTCGACGCCACCCTGGTCTTCATCGGGTTTGCCGGCGAGGAGCAGGGGCTCGTGGGCGCCCGTCTGCACGCCCAGCGGGCCCGGGACAATGGATGGACCATCGAGGCCCTGCTCAGCAACGACATCGTGGGGAACGTGTACGGCGGCGCAGGACTCATTGACGGCTCCACCGTGCGGGTGTTTTCCGAGGGGCCCGAGGATTCGCCCTCCCGGCACCTGGCGCGGTACATCAAGCGGGCGGCCTCCGTCTACGTGCCTTCGCAGCGGGTGCGGCTCATTGCGCGGGAGGATCGGTTCGGGCGGGGGGGAGACCACACCGCGTTCAACCAGGTGGGCTTCACCGCCACCCGAATGACCGAGGCCCGTGAGAACTACGACCGCCAGCACACGATCCGGGACACCCCCGACGGGGTCCACGTGCCGTACCTCGCGACGAATACCCGGGTGAACCTGGCGGCGATGGCAAGCCTGGCCCTTGCCCCTTCCGCCCCCGACGTGAACAACGAGCAGGGCAACCCCCGACTCTCGCGGCAGCTCTCCGGGTACGACGCCCGCCTGCAGTGGGAGCCGTCACCCGGTGCGGTGAGCTACCGGGTCTACTGGCGCGACGCCTGGGGGCCGGACTGGGAGTACGTGGTCGAGGTAGGGGATGTCACCGACTTCATCATGCAGGACGTCTCCATCGACGACTTCATCTTCGGGGTATCGGCGGTGGGTCCCGGTGGCCACGAGAGCATGGTGACCCCCTACGTGCGCCCGCCTCGGGCCGACGTGGAGATCGAGGAGCTTCCGGGGAACTGAACAGGACCGGCTGCCTCTCTGGCGAGGCAGCCGGTCCAGCCTCGCCAGAAAACGACCGCTCACTCACCACTCCTCCTCCGCATCCCGCGGAGCGGTGAGCTTCGTCCCGGGAATCGATTCAGCCCAGTCGCCAGAAGAACTGGGAGGGCCGGCCCCTCCGTATTTTCTAGGCCTCCGTCGTGGAGGGCCTGCCGACCTCCGGGCATGCCTTGGTCGGTACCTCCGCTTTCTCGAGTTCCGGAACAGACGTCTCGTCCAGGTTGCCAGCCATGGGGACGCCAAATTGCCGCCGCCGGAGCCACCCCTCCTCGGGACCGTACCGCTTTACGAGCTCGTCGGGATTCCTGGAAACGAGAAGGATGTCCACGAAGCTCTGGAAATCCGTCCCTTCGAATTCCTTTCTTGCGACCTTGTACCATCCTTCCTTGAATGACGGTAGCGCCCCGCTGCCGAGATAGGGATCCTCGCAGCAATATTCCACGATCCGCCGACGAAGCCAGAACTTGTACTGCTCGTCGCGTATGAGCCCCTGGCGCCAGAAGGAAAACTCCTGGTGGTTCAGGAACCAGAACTTGCTGTAGAAGAGATCCGCCTGAGTCTTCAGTCGAGACGGTTCTGACTTCGACGCCGTGGCTATGCGCACGATCCGGGATTTCTCGTCCATCAGCTTCATGAATCGCTCATGATAGGCGAGAGCGACCTCCTGACCTTTCAGGTAGGTGTTGGCGCGCAGGCTTCCAAGCCACGTTCCGATCAGGGCGAAGAGGAGGAACAGCTGCAGCCCGACTCCCAGCCCGCGGAGCAGGAGCGTCGACGTGCCCTGCTGAAAAGCGAGTCCGTCGCCATGGAGGTGGGCGATGGCACTGCGCAGGGAGTCCAGGCTCGAAACGAGCCCTGAGACGTCTTCACCCGCAGGTGCCGACACCAGGAACAGGGTATCGCGGACCCCCTCGACGGTCCCGCCAGGGATCGAAACGGCGATCGTATCGCGAGCGTCGAGCGTGACGTCCGACGCGACCACGACGACCACAGGGTCCACGCTCCCATCCCCCGAGTTGCCCGCCGCGTGCACGGCAGAGTTGCCGGCTTCCAGGACGGCCGAGTTGGCGGCGATGACGCTCGCCAACGAGTCGAGCGACGCCGAGACGGTCCCCATGGGTCCGGACAGGTCGACGGGTTCGGGCCCGTCCGCAGGCGGCGCGGATTGGCACGACGTCAACACCGCCAGTCCAACGAAGGCGACGGTGGGTCGAAGCATGACATATCTCCCGGGCGCCCAGGTCTCTGGAGGCGGGCCGCCACCGGTCAGGCGGAACCTCGCGGTCCCCAACCCACGCCAGGGACCGGCAGGGCGTCGCCGCCTCATCCGCCCTTCCGCACGATTCACCTTCCTGTCCGGGGAAGTCAAGTGCTTTCGTCGAGGGTGCGGATGAAGCGTGCGAGTGCTGTTCGCCGGCGATCTGCTCTTTCCCGGTGACATGCTCTCCGACCCCGGTCCTGCCTTTCCCATGCTCATGGAATGATGCCCGCCTTCCCCTGGATACCGGGGCGTGGCACCGCCGGCCGGAGGGGGGGTGCACCGTTCGCACGGGCTGGCTCCGCGGCCCACCCCC
>REBP01000170.1 GCA_007692665.1 Gemmatimonadales bacterium
CTCGGGGCCAGCGCAGCCACGCGGAGCTCCTGGACAAACCGGTCCGCAGCGGCGGCGCCCCCCCGAAGGATCACCCCCAGCATCCCCCCCGGGCCGAGGAGGAGCTCCCGGGCCAGTTCGTGATCCGGGTGGTCCGAACGCGATGGGTGGATGACGCGCTCCACCTCCTCACGACCGGCGAACCACTCCGCGAGTTCCGTCGCGTTCTCGTTGTGTCGCTCCATTCGCACGACCAGCGTTCGCATCCCCCGGTCCAGAAGCCAGGCGGCATGGGGATCCAGGCTGGGACCGTAGAGGTGGAGCAGGCCACGGACCTCCGCCACCAGCGCCTGCGGTCCGCAGACGACGCCCCCGATGAGGTCGGAATGCCCCCCCAGGTACTTGGTTGCGGAGTGGACCACGATGTCCGCACCCAGTTCCAGCGGCCGGAAGTTCACCGGCGTCCCGAAGGTCGCATCCACCACGAGAGGGATCCCCTTCTCCCTCGCCAGGTGCCCCACGGGCCGGAGGTCGAAGAGCCGCAGCGTCGGGTTCGTGGGCAGTTCGAGATAGAGCCCCCGGGTGGAGGGCCGGATCGCCCCTCGCCAGCTTCTCGGATGGTCCGGATCCACGAACGTGACGTCCACCCCACGCCGGGCCAGTTCCTGCTCCATGAAGGTGCGGGTGGCGCCGTAGAGGTGGGACGAACTCACGATGTGGTCGCCCGCCCGGGTCAGCGCCAGGAGGGTGAGCGAGATGGCAGCCATCCCGCTGGCAAGGGCGAGTCCGTCCTCCGCGCCCTCCAGGGCCGCGACCTTTCTCCCCACGCGCAGCTGGTTGGGGTTCGTGCCGTAGCGGGCGTACTGCACCTCCCCCTTGTCGTCGGGACCGCCGCCGAAATAGGTGGCCGACTGGACGATGGCCGGGACCACCGGCGCACCTTCGGTGCGGGGCGAGAGGTCGCCGGCATGGATGGCCAGGGTCTCGGGGGACCGGGCGTCGAGGGTCATGATGGTTCTCCTGAAGAGTCGGTGGCGTCGGAGGGAGGAGCGACCGCGGGAGGGGAGACCGGCGCCAGCTCTCGCGAAAGTGCACTGAGGGCGAGGATGTCTCCCTTCAGGGGGTGCCGGAAGACCAGGCGGTTCCGGAGGAGCTGTCCCAGCCGCGCCTCGTCGTCCGCGCTTCGGAGAAGGCCGCCGGTCACGTCTGTCCGGGCAATCCGACCCGCCTCCTCCACGCGGATCCAGAGTTCGAGATCCATCGGATGGACGGGGCCGAGGAGCTCCGCCCCCCCGCCGGAACCCTGGAGCACGGCCTGGATCCGGTGCCGATCCAGAACGGCCTCGATGGGGTCACGGTGGAAATCCCGGATCCCCTGGAAGAGAACCCACGCATTTCCACCCACCCCACCGTCCCGCAGGGAAAGGAGGAGCTTCGCGACGACCTCGTCCGCGCAGGAGAAGTCGAGGATCGAAACCGATGAGAAGTCGACCAGTGAAAGCGCCGGGCGCTCCATTTCCTCGAGCTGGCTCTCGATGGCGAGGCGAACGGCGCGCCCGGTCGGGCGGGTCACCAGGTGCGAGTAGAGGTCCGCCACGGTCCGGGCCATGAGGTCGCGCACGTTCACGGCGTGGGCGTCCACCCGGAAGACGTCGAGCTGGGCGTCGTCCGGCGTCTCGCCCGGCGTGTCGCCGTTGCCCCCCGTCATCGTCCGCCCTCGGGCTCCGGAACGGCCGCCGGGAGGAGCAGGGTGATCCAGGCTCCGGGAAAGGGTGCGAGACCCTCCTCGAGGGGGGGGAGATCCTCCCAGTCGGGGACATCGGCGATGCGGGCCGTGCCGCTGCGGACCGCCATGACCCCGTCCCAGCGGCGAACCTGCTTGCGCATCTGCTGGATTCCCTGGCCCCGGCCCTGGTCGGGGAAGCGCGTGAGGCCGTGGATGAAGGCGGCCTCGAGGGCGGTGGCGTCGCCCCACCGATCGCCGTACCGGCCGGCGTATTCGGGGGTGAGCGAGCCCCGGAAACCGCGCCCCAGGTCCCCCACGGCCACCACGAGGACCTGCCGCCCGAGCCGCTTCGACCAGTGGTAGGTCTGGGCTGCGACCCACCCCGGAGCCTCGGCGTGCTCCAGGATGTTCCCGCAGACTTCGGAGAGGATGACCGAGAAGTGGACCACCGCCGAGGGGGGATACCGGAGCGTGCGGGAGAGGATGGCACCGGCCCGACCCTGCACCCGCTCCACCAGTTCGTGGATGTGCCGGTTCTCGGAGATGGGCGTGATCTCGAGGAGCACGTCCGAGGGTCGGGCTCCCCGCCGCGGCGTGGCTCCCCGGATGGATGCGAAGATGCCTTCGGCCTGCGCGAAGAACCCCATGCGGGCCATGTACCCGGGCACATCACCGCTTTCGGGAAGGTGAAGGATGGCGGGTTCCCCGGTCCGGTCGCGGATGACCCGCCCGATCCCGAGGAGGCCGATCATTCCCACCGGGTCGACCCAGCGCAGGTGCCGCGCATCCAGGAGCGTCTTGCCTTCCACCGCGGTGCCCGCGAGCTGGAAGAGACGATCCAGGGTCCGGTAGTCCAGGGAGGGGGGAACCTCGACGACGTTCATGCCCGCGCTCCTTCGGGACCCGGCGCCACACGGCCGGCCAGGTGATGGTGGAGCCCTCGGGCCCCGTGGTGGGTGACGTTCCGGGCAGCCATCCGGTTCCCCTCTCTCATGGCGTCATCGATGTCGTCCCCGGCCAGGAGCCGGGCAAAGACGGTGGAGCCCCACACATCGCCGCACCCGATGGGGTCACCCCCGAGCTCGGGCCGTCCCTCCAGGGGAACGCGGCCGCTGGACGAGGCCCCCGGCGTGGACATCCGCCCCCGGTGGGCCGGCCACCGGAACGGGTCCGGCTCGAAGCCGGGTGCGGCCACGTACCCCGCCCCATCGCCCCCGAGGGTGACCGCCACGAGCCTCAGATCCCGCCCGACGGCCGACGCCGCCAGTTCCCACGGGTCGCCGTGGAGGCGCCCCAGGAGCGTGAATTCGTCGTCGTTCATCTGCACGGCGTCGAAGGAGGCCAGCCACTCGGCCCAGTCGGGGAGGGGGCGAGGCATGCGGTCCCCCGCCCGACTGATCCCCAGAAAGAGCGAATGGAGATCCGCCCACGTGGGGCCGGGGAAGCCCGACCGGAGCGCCCTGGCGGTGTCCAGCCCCATCTCGAACCCGGAGATGAAGTTCACGTAGAGGGCGTCGCATCCCTGGACGCGGGGCGCCAGCTCCGCCCAGTTCCACGGCGGGACGCCCCCCGAGAGCCGCTCGGTACGCCGGTCCCCGCCGGGCCCATCGTCGTCGAGGTAGGTCAGCTCGACCCGGTTGTTGGGCTCCGGAACGACCATGACCCCCGGGTCCACGTCCACCCCGGGGATTTCCCTGAGGTAGCGGTACGCGGCCTCCGACAGGTCCCTGCCCACCTTCAGGACGGGACGGATCCTCCACCCGGCCGGGAGGCTCGCCGCCAGGGACTCCAGCGTGTACCCGATCCCGCCCCACTCCTCCACCGGAAGCTCCCGCTTCCCCCGCCGGTGGATCGTGTCCCAGACCAGCGTCCCCACCACCCCCAGCGTCCGGGACAATGGATTCAGTCTCCCAGCGAGAGGACCGCCAGGAATGCCTCCTGGGGGATCTCCACCGAGCCCACCTGCTTCATGCGCTTCTTCCCTTCCTTCTGCTTCTCGAGAAGCTTGCGCTTCCGCGTGATGTCGCCGCCGTAGCACTTGGCCGTCACGTTCTTCCGCACGGCCTTCACGTTCTCGCGGGCCACCACCCGCATCCCGATGGCGGCCTGAAGGGCCACGTCGAACTGCTGCCGCGGGATGAGCTCCTTGAGCTTCCGCGTGAGCTCCCGGCCATGGTTCTCGGCCTTGTCCTCGTGGATGATCACCGAGAACGCGTCCACCGGCTCCCCGTTCAGGAGCACGTCGAGGCGCACCAGCCTGTCGTCGCGGTACTCGAGGAATTCGTAGTCCAGCGACGCGTATCCGCGGGTTCCGCTCTTCAGGCGGTCGTAGAAGTCCAGCACGATCTCCGCCAGCGGAAGTTCGAACTCGAGTTCCACCCGCTGCGGGTCCAGGTACTGCATGCCGAGGAAGACACCCCGACGCTCGTGGGCGAGCTTCTGCACGTTGCCGATGTACTCCGAGGGGCACATGACCCGGGCCTTCACCATCGGTTCACCGACGGCCGTGATCCGCCCCCGTTCCGGGAGCTTCGTCGGCGTCTCGACCCAGAGTTCCTCGCCGTTCGTCAGGCGGACCCGGTACTTCACGTTGGGGACCGTGGTGATGAGTTCCACCCCGAACTCCCGGTCCAGCCGCTCCTGCACGATCTCCATGTGGAGGAGCCCGAGGAACCCGCAGCGGAAGCCGAAGCCCAGCGCCGCCGAGGTCTCGGGTTCGTACTGGAGCGCCGCATCGTTCAGCCGGAGCCGGTCCAGCGCCTCCCGGAGTTCCTCGTAGTCGTCGGAGCTGGTGGGGTAGAGACCGGCGAAGACCATGGGCCGGACCTCCTGGTAGCCCGCGAGGAGCTCCGTGGCCGGGTTCACCGCGTCCAGGATCGTGTCGCCGACCCGGGTGTGGGCCACCTCCTTCACGGCGGCCACCATGTACCCGACCTCTCCGGGCCCCAGTTCCTTCTGCGGGACGCGGGCGATGCGCTGGAACCCCACCTCGGTGACCTCGTAGATCTCGTCGTGGGCACCGAATCCGACCTTCATGCCGGCGCGGAGCCGTCCGTCCACCACCCGGATGGAGGGGACTGCCCCGAGGTACTTGTCGTAGTAGGAGTCGAAGATCAGGGCACGGAGCGGCGCCTCCGGGTCCCCTTCCGGCGGGGGCACGTGGCGCACGATGGCCTCGAGGATCTCCGGAACGCCCTTCCCCTCCTTGGCACTCGCGAGAAGGATCGAGTCCGGGTCCACGCCCAGGAGCTCGACCAGCTCCTCGCGGCGGCGCTCGGGCTCCGCCCCCGGGAGGTCGATCTTGTTCAGGACCGGAATGATCTCGAGCCCCGCATCCAGGGCCAGGAAGAGGTTCGACAGGGTCTGGGCCTGGATCCCCTGGCTCGCATCCACGATGAGGAGCGCCCCTTCGCATGCCGCCAGGGAGCGGGAGACCTCGTAGGTGAAGTCCACGTGGCCGGGGGTGTCGATGAGGTTCAGCTCGTAGGTCTCGCCGTCGGCGGCGGTGTAGTCCATGCGAACGGCGTGCAGCTTGATCGTGATGCCCCGTTCCCGCTCGAGTTCGTTGGAATCCAGGACCTGGGCGCGCATCGACCTGGAGTCCAGCGTGCCGGTGGCCTCGAGGAGACGATCGGCGAGGGTGGACTTGCCGTGGTCGATGTGAGCCACGATGCAGAAGTTGCGGATGTTCTGGATGAGCACGGCGGGGCGGGGTTCTGAGGACCTTCGCAGGGAACCCTGAAGCTAACGGCGGCCGGGATGCGGAATCAATTCGGTCCCGGACGCCGCCGGGGGGGCCGGCGCCGCCGGCGAGGGCGGAACCGCCATGCGTGTCGCCGGGGAGGACACGCAGGGTAGCCGCCACCAGGCTTTCGTTCTACGATTGAGGGTCGGATCCCGGCGCCCCCTGCCCGCACCCCAGTTCACGCCGCCCAGCCGGAGGCCTGCATGGCCCATCCCCCCCGTTCCTCCGTTTTCTCCCGCGCACGGGGTCGGTGGCGCCTGGGTCTCGCCCGGCGCCCGCGCTTCGCCCTCCTCCCGGTGGCGGCGATGATCGCGGTCCTGGTCCCGGTCCTCGGTGTGACCCCGCAGGCGCTGGAGGGGCAGTCGGCGCAGGACCGGATCCAGGGTCTCGGGATCGAGAACGCCGAGCGCTACATCGACCCGGTAGCCCGTGGACTCGGCCTTGCCCTCACCGCAGGCATCTTCGACCGCGCCACGGTGCTCCCCGCATTTCACGTGGACCTGGGCGTGCGGATCGCGGCCTCGTTCAGAAGCGAGGCGGACCGGACCTTCGACGCCGTGCTTCCCGCCAGCTTCGAGTGGGACCACCCCGCGACGGGCCCGAGGAGCTTCCAGAACCCCCTGGCCCCGGTGGAGGGCAGCCTGACGACCCCTTCGGCCATGGGCGAGGGCCCCGGGATCGTGGTCGAGCCGGCGGGGGAGTTCCGCCAGGCGCTGCTGCAGGCCGGCGAGAATCCCGATGCCTACCGGGTTGCCTTTCCCGCCGGCCTCGATCTCTCCCTGGTGCCCGCCGCCGCGCTCTACGTCTCGATGGGCGTGGGGTTCGGCACGGAGATCACCCTTCGCGCCCTCCCCGGCGTCCGCGTGAGTCCCGACCTCGGGAACTTCTCGGGAACCGGCTTCGCGGTGAAGCACGAGATTTCCCGCTGGATCGATTCCCCGGTGGACCTCGCCGTGGGTGTCGGCAGCCAGAACCTGTCGGTGGATGAATTCTTCGAGGCGTCCGCCATGGAAGGCTGGCTGCTGGTGGGGAAGGCGGTGGGCCCCCTGTCGTTCTACGGAACCGGGGGGCTCCGGCGCGCGACGGTGGACGTGGAGTACCGCGTCGACAACCCCAACGAGATCCCGGGACTTCCCGCCGACGGAACGGTCGTGACCTTCCAGCCCGACCTCGGGACCCGCGCAGCGTGGGGGGGCGGCATCCGGCTGCAACTCCTCCTGCTGAACCTGGCGGGGCAGTACAACGGGGGTGAAAACCCGGGGTTCTCCATCAAGGTGGCCTTCGGCATCCCCTGAGGGATCCGGGCTCCCGGGAACCATGAACCAGAACTCCGCCCCCCCATCGGGCCGCCAGCGGCGTGCGGACCTCCTTCCGCCTGAAACCCTCGCCATGCTCGGGGGCCTCGAGTTCACGGCCCGGAAGGTCGTGGAGGGGGCGCTCCTGGGTCTCCATGCATCGCCCCGGCGGGGGATTTCCGCGGAGTTCGCCGAACTCCGGGCGTACCGGCCGGGTGACGACTTCCGGCTCGTGGACTGGCGGATGGTCGGTCGTTCGGACCGCTGGTTCGTCAAGGAGTTTCACGAGGACACCCACCTGTCGGCCATGGTCCTCCTGGACGCCAGTGCCTCCATGGACTGGTCGTCGGATCCGGGGCGTCTTCCCACGAAGTTCTGGTACGGACGGCTGCTGGCGGCCGCCTTCGCCCTCCTCCTCCTCCGGCAGGGAGATCGGGTGGGATGCGCGGCCTTCGACGAGCGGGTGCGCGAGTGGCTCCCGCCTCGCGGAGGACGGGGTCAGGAGGCCCGGCTCCTGCGCCGGCTCGCCGGGGTGGAGGCCTCGGGACGCACGGAAGCGGGAGAGCCTCTCCGGGACGCGGCGCTGCGGCTGCGTCGGCCCGGCCTGGTGATCCTGGTCTCGGACCTCCTCGTGGATCCACCTCCCGTCGAACGGGCGCTCCGGTACCTGGCGCACCGCGGGCACCATGTGGTGGTGGCACACCTCATGGACCCGGGGGAACGCAGACTCTCGGGAGGAGGGCGAGCCATCCTCCGGGACCCCGAAACCGGGGACCGGGTGCGGATCGCCATGGCCGATGCCCGCGAGGCCTACGACGCCTCGGTGGAGGCCGCGCTGCGCCAGTGGAAATCGGCGCTTCGCCCCGCAGGCATCGAACACCACCTGGTCGACACTTCGCTGGCACCCGCCCGGGCCCTTCGCGCACTGACGCGAGCCAGGGGTCGGGGATGAGCCGGGGCCGGACATCATGACCTTTCTCCTTCCGGCCGCCCTCGCTGCCCTGGTCCTCGTGGGCCTCCCCGTCGCCATCCATCTCCTTCGGCGGGAGGAGACGCGCGAGGAAAGCTTCCCGGCCCTCCGGTACCTCCTCTCCGACCTCCGGGTGCGGCAGCGGAGGCTCCGCCTGCGGGAGCAGATCCTGCTGGCCCTCCGCGTGACTGCCGTCCTCGCCGCGGTTCTGGCCGCCGCCCGGTGGGTGATGCCTGTCGGGTCCGGGCACCTTCCTCCCGCCGACGTGGTCATCGTCCTCGAGAACGGGATCGTCTCCGGCGCCGTCGTGGATGGCCGCAGGATCCTGGACGACCAGCGGGCGCTGGCGGCCGAACTCCTGGACCGGCTCGGAGACCACGACCGCGTCTGGGTCATGCCCACCGCTCCCGCCGACACCCCCGTGTTTCCGCTGACCCGGAGCGAGGCCGTCATGGCCCTCGAATCGGTGGAGCCGGTCGCGGAGCCGGTCGTGGAGACGGGCCCGCCGGCGCCCGGTCCGGGGGCCTCCGTCGAGCGGGCCGTGGAGAGGGCCCGAGCCCTGCTCGCGGTGCGCCCGGCTGCGCTCCAGCGGGTTGTCGTGGTCCGGTCCGACGGGGCTCGGATCCCGGAGGACGGTTCGGTCCCGGCTCCCGGTGTCCTCGAGCTGGATCCCGGGGTGGACATGCCCGAGAACCGCGGCATCACGGCGGTGGAGGTGAACGGCGGCCTGGTCCCGCGGGCCGGGGAACCGGTGACGGTGGACGTGCAGCTTCGCGCCTCTCCCCCGGGAGGGTCCGACGTGGCGGCGGATGTCCCGGTCCGCCTCGTGGTCGGAGGCGAGACGGTGGCCGCGGGCCGCACCGACGCGGAGGGACGGGTCCGACTCACCCTTGCGCCCCTTCAGGAAGGGTCGATCTCCGGGTGGGTCGAGATCGACCCCGATGCGCTTCGCCTGGACGACCGCGTTGCGCTGGCGTTCCGGGTGGTTCCCCCGCCGACGGTCCGTGTCCTCGGAGATCCCGGCCGGTGGACGCGGCTCGCGCTCGCCACCCTCGACGAGGGCGGAAGAATCCGGATGGCGGCGGGACCCGTTCCCCCGGGGCGGATCCGTTCGGAGATCGAGCCCCTCCCCCCTCTCCCCGCGGGGAGTGCCCTGCTGGTGACCGAGGATCTCGTGGTCGCCCTCCCCCCGGCCGACCCTTCGCTGGCGGCCGGGCTCGACCCCTGGATCGAGGCGCTGACCCCCGAGGGGGCGAGGGGCAGGATCCGGCTGGCCGAGCCCTCGGCACCCGGCACCTTCCTGGAGGTCTCGGGGGTGCAGGGTCTCCCGACGGCGATGGTGGGAACCGAGATCCACCGGAGGTACCGGCTGGCCGGCGGCGGACCGGAGGGCGGGGTGCGGGTGCTGGCGCACCTTCTCGACGGTACCCCGTGGATCCTCGAGGTCGGGCCCGGCGTGTCGGACCCCGGCGACGCTGCGGGTCGCGCCCCGGACCGGTGGACGCTCCGCGTTCTCGGGTCCCCCCTCGATCCCGCATGGGGCGACCTTCCGACCTCCGCTGCCATGGTGCCGGCGCTCGAGCGCCTTCTCCTGCCGGGTGCGGGGGCCACGGACCCCGGCGGTCCGGCGAGTGCGGGGGTCGCCCCTCTCCCCCCTTCCCCGGTGGTTTCGGCGGGTCCGCCCCCCCCTGGATGGTCGCGAGAGGTGCTTGTCGAGCGCCGGGGTCGGGAGGGGGGGCCCTTCCTCGCATGGCTTCTCTTCGTCATCCTCTGTACCGAAGGCTGGCTCGCCGCAGGCCCGCGCGCCGGCAACCGCCCCGACCACGAGACGTCCACACCACCGTGACCCCCCGACAGCACCGGGTGGTGGAAGCACTTCTTTCCACCCCCGCCGTACAGGCCCTGGCCAAGGCACCCCCGACCCCCGGTGCCCGGCTCCGCATCACCGGCAACCACGGGTCCTCGGGGACGGCGCTCGTCGCCGCTCTCCACGAAGCCCTCCCGCGGCAGCTCTTCGTGGTTGTCGTGGAGAACCCCGAGGCCGCGGCCCGGGCGGAGGCGGACATGGTCGCCCTCCTCGGGGAACCGGCAGCCCGGCTCTTCCCGCAGGGCGAGGCGCGCTTCTACGGCGAGGAAACCGATCCTCGCATCGGGGGGCTCCGTGTCGAGGCGGTGGAGGCGCTCTTCAGCGGAAGCGCACGGGTCTTCGTGACGACCCCCCGGGCGCTCCAGGAGCGGGTCGCCCTCCCCGACCGGCTGGCGCGGCTCCGCCTCGAACTGGAGGTGGGCGACGAGATCGGGTTCCAGCTCCTGGTCGAGGAGCTGGAGACCATGGGGTACGAGCG
>REBP01000102.1 GCA_007692665.1 Gemmatimonadales bacterium
CCAGATGGGAGCACCCTGCGCCGCAGGTGGGGTCGTCCTCGCGGAGGGCGTCCAGCTCCACGTGCAGCATGACCTGGTAGCGCCCGGCGCGGGAGCCGGAGAGCGGGAAGGGGGTGGGAGCCGCGGGAGCCTCGGAGTCGCCTGACAGCTCCGGAACCGCGGACCCCGCGTCCGCACCTGACGCCACCTCTACCATCCTCCGCGCCCCGAACCCCGCCCCCAGCGCGCACTCGGCCAGGAGCGCCACCGCATCGGCGCGCCTCCGGGCCGCAGCGGCCTGGGTCTCGCGGCGGAGCCGGGAGTCCGGCAGCGCCACCTTCGGCTCGTACGGCTGCCCGTGGGTCTCCTCGCGGAAGAGCACGTCGCCGGCGGCCTCGATGGCGCGCATGAGCAGGGCCCCCTGCTCGGGGGTGAGCCTGCCGCGGACGAGGTACATGCCGTCCAGGTCGGGCACCACCGAGAAGGACCGGGAACGCTGCCGCTCCTGTTCGCGCTCGACGGCGTCGGCGGCGGACTTCATGCGCCAGCCCCGCACCATGCGCTCGACCTGGGCGGTGGTCATGCCGTCGGCGGCCTCGAGAAGGTCGGACTCGTCGTCCGGGGTGGCCACCCGGGTCAGCGCCCGGGCCTGGCAGAAGCTGATCCGGCCCAGGGCCATCCAGGCGCTGGTTTCGGGCAGCTCTTCCAGCGCCCGTGCCACCCGCACCTTCTCGCGCGCCGTGCCCAGGTCCAGCTTCGCGCGGGCGGCGAGCCAGTGCGCGCAGGAGGCATGGCCCCCGAGCTCCCAGCCCCGCCGCGCGTCGAACTCGGCCAGGAGCTGGAGCTGCTGGTGCCCCGCAAGCTCGACGTGGGCGGAGATCTCGAGGATCCGGTCCTCCAGCGCGCGGAGGGGTTCCGGGTCGGAAAACGGATCGGGGTGCGAGGGCGGCTGGGAGCTGGGGACCGGTGCGGACCCGGCATCCGGGTCGAATCCGGCATCCGGCTTGGCCCCGGCACCCAGGGACCTCTCCTCCTCCCTGGCCTCCGCCACGCGGCGCGCCTCTTCCGCATCCTCCGAAGGCCGCGCCCGGCGCGCCATCCGCCCGCGGAACCGCTCCATCCCTCCCTCTCCGAATCCCACCATGATCCCCCCTCCCCCCGTTGGAAGCCCCCCCTTGCGGCGACGCCCAAACCTCACCGCCACAGATGCTTGCAATGAATATAACGGCGGGTTCTTCGACCTCCGGAAAGGCCCCCGGAAGGCACGGGGACGAGGGTGGGGGTCGCCGCGAGGAGGATCTGGAGGAGATCGGCGGCCCAGAGCCCTGCAGAGGACGCGAGGGCGCGAAAGCGGGCGGGGAGGGCAGGTCAGGCGGCCCCGGCATCCGAAATCCTGTCAACCCCTCCGGGGCACGGATCGGGGGACTCCTGCATGGGAATTCGGGACGATCGGACTCAGACGGTCACGGTCAGCCCGCGTCGGCACCCCAGAGCTGGCGCAGGCGGCCATCCCGCCCGCAGGAGGTCCGGTAGACCCGGTAGCGCACCGGGTTCTTCCGGTAGTAGTCCTGGTGGTACTCCTCGGCGGCGTAGAACGGGCCGGCCGGCCGCAGTTCGGTGACGATGGGGTCGCTGAAGCGACCCGACTGTCGGAGCGCCAGCACCGAGGCCTGCGCCGCCTCCACCTGGGCGTCCCCCCGGGCGAAGATCGCCGCGCGGTAGATCGAGCCCCGGTCGCAGAACTGGCCACCGTCGTCCAGCGGGTCCACGTTCACCCAGAACACCTCGAGAAGCCGCTCGTAGCTCACCCGGGCGGGTTCGAATACGACCTGCACGACCTCGATGTGCCCCGTCCCCCCCGCCGTGACCTGCTGGTACGTGGGGTTCGCCACCGTGCCCCCCATGAACCCGGAGGTCGTCGAAAGCACGCCATCGAGCCTGTCGAAGGGCGGCTCCATGCACCAGAAGCAGCCGCCGGCGAACCAGGCGGTGTCGGCAGCCTGGAGGTCGGCCGGTGGCGGGTCGGCGGGAGGCTCCCCGGTGGGGAGGGCATCAGACCGAGCCGCATCGGCCCGAGGCGCGTCGGCCAGGTGCGCATCCGGCAGGGCTTCGAGCTCCGCCCCACATCCGGCCAGAACCATCGTTGCCACCAGCGCCCAGAGTCCCAGGCCCCGCTTCGTAGGCGCGCTCATCCCCGGAGCTCCGGCAAGGTCTGCCCCTCGGGCACGAACTCCAGGGCCAGCCCGTTGATGCACCACCGCTCGCCGGTGGGCGGAGGGCCGTCGCCGAAGACGTGCCCCTGGTGCCCGCCGCAGCGGGAACAGTGACATTCGGTCCGCCGCATGAAGAAGGTGTCGTCGGGCCGCGTCCCCACGGCGCCGGGCAGGTGCGTCCAGAAGCTCGGCCAGCCGGTGGTGGAGTCGTACTTGGCCTCCGAGCTGAACAGGGGCTGGAAGCAGGCGGCGCAGATGTAGGTTCCGGGTTCGTAGATCTTGTCCAGCGGGCTGGACCCTGCAGGTTCCGTCCCGTCCTCGAAGAGGATGCGGTACCGGTCGGCGGGAAGGATGTCGCGCCACTCCTCGCGGGGGAGGAGTTCGGGGACCGGGTGATCGCCCGAGCCCCTCGAACGCCCTCCGCAGGCGGAGAGGATCAGCGCCGCTCCGGAGCCCAGGAGGGGGAGAGCCAGGCGCGTGGACATGAGGGACGCGCCCGCCTGCGCAAGAAAGCCGCGACGACCCACGGGGGTCGGCCGGCTCATGGGGGTCCAGTGGTCATACATGTCGGACATGGGAGACTCGGGGGGGTGTGCAGGGGGAACGGCCCGGCGCGGCAGGGGCTGCGCGGGACACCTCTATCACCCCGTGGATCGACCGGCGTTCCGCACCGAGGAGGCCTTCGGGAGGCGGCGGCCATGCACTCAGCCCAGGCTCCAGAGGATCCACAGGGCCCCCAGCGAGAGGCCGAGGGCAACACCGTAGGTCACGAGGGCGATGAAACGGCTCAGGTGGTAGAGCTGGAGACCATCATGGAGGGTATGGCGGAATCGGTGAGCCCAGTGGAAGAAGAAGAGGGGGAGGAGGAGCCCCATCCCGATGCGCACCACGGGGTGCACCGCCAGGAGCCTCAGCCCCTCGTGGTCCAGGGGTCCGAGGAGCCCCAGGGGCGCCGCGATCCAGAGAATGCCGGCCAGCGCGGGGAGCACCAGGGCGGCCACCATGCCGCCGGCACTGAAGAGCGCCCAGACCAGCGGTTCACGGGGAGGCTTCAAGGCCACGGTGCCTCCCCCGGGTCTCCGAGCGCGAACAGCAGGCCAGCCACGATGATGGCCGAGAGCGCGAGCCACGCGAAATGGTGGGCCAGCAGGACGATCCGGGACGGGACCCGTCGGCCGCGGATGCGGAGAGCAATGGCCTGGGGGGCCAGGTTCAGCCAGGTCACCGTGTGGTAGAGGAGCGCCGCCAGGACGAAGAGGTGGAAGGCCACCACGCCGGGTCGGGCGAGCCACGCCTGGAACGCGGCATGGCTCTCCGGCCCCCTGTCCAGCGCCAGGAGATGGATCAGGAGGAGGACCGCGGCGTAGAGGACGGCCACGCTGGTGAGTTCCCGGAGAATGAAGGCACGGTAGCGCCGGTTCCGGGTCCACCAGGTGAGGGGGGTGGGCTGCCGGTGCCACTTCGGGTGGTACCGGGTGTGGCGGGGGTTCTCCTGCACCGGGGGTGCCCCCCGGTCGCCCATGGCGTGCAGCTCCTGCGGGATCTCCCCCCCCCGGGTGCCGGCTTCGGCCGGAGGCGGCGCCCGGTCCGACCCGGTGGTCGCCCGATCCGGACCGGTGGCCGCCCCTTCCTCCCGGCTCCTCATCCGCTCCTCCCGGGGCGCAGCAGGGACCGGAACCAGTCCATGGTGGCGGTGACCTTGTAGCGCTGGATGGCACCGGCCGGATCGACGTCTTTCGGGCACACCACCGAGCATTCACCCACGAAGGTGCAGTCCCACACCCCGTGTTTCCGTGAGAGCACGTCCATCCGTTCGTCTGCGCCATGGTCCCTGGAGTCCAGGTTGTATCGCTGCGCGAGAGCGATGGCGGCGGGACCGATGAAGTCCGGCTCCATTTCGTAGATGGGGCAGGCGGCGTAACAGAGCATGCAGTTGATGCACATGCTGTACTGTCGGAATGCCCCCACCTCCTCGGGGGTCTGCAGGGTCTCCCCGGCATCCAGGGGCTCCTCCTCCTTCCGGATGATCCATGGTTTCACCCGCGGCAGCTTTGCCATGAAGTCCCCCAGGTCTCCCACCAGGTCCCGGATCACCGGGAAACCGCGAAGGGGATCGATGCGGATGGGGCCCGGAAGAAGGTCCTCGATGTAGGTGGCGCAGGTAAGCACGGGCTCCCCGTTCACCGTCATGCCGCAGCTTCCGCAGACCCCCATCCGGCAGGACCACCGGTAGGAGAGACTGCCGTCCATCTCGTCCTTCACATGATTCAGGGCGTCCAGGACCATCCAGTCCTCCTGGTAGGGGACCTCGAACGTCTCGTACTCAGGCTCGGGCGCCGTCTCCGGGCGGTACCGGAAGACCTTCAGCGTGACGGTGTCCACGGCGTTCTCCATCGGATCATCCGCCATAGTGGCGCTCGGCAGGCGGCCAGCGGGTGATGGTCACCGGCTCGAACTCCACCCGGCACGAGCCGTCCTCCTCCCGGTAGCAGAGGCTGTGGGCGAGAAAGTCCGCGTCGTTTCGTCCCGAGTGATCCGTCCTCTGATGCGAGCCCCGGGACTCGGTGCGCTCCAGCGCGGAGCAGAGGATCGTCTCGCCCACGTCCAGCAGGTTCTCGAGTTCGAGACCGTGGGCCAGCTCGGTGTTGAAGGTCAGGCTCCGGTCGTCGAGGGCGACGTCGGCGAACCGCCGGCGCAGCTCCTCGACCTCGGAGATTCCGGCCCGGAGCCCCGCCTCGTCCCGGAAGATCCCGGCCCGGCTCTCCATGGTCGCAAGGAGGTCCTCCCGCACGGACGCGAGGCGCTCGCCCCCTTCCGTGGACCGGCCCAGCACCCCCCCGTGGAGGCGCTCCTCCTCCTCCAGGGCCTGGGCCAGCACCGAACGGGGCGGATCGCCGGAGCCCCTGGCGAACTCCGCCGCGGCACGTCCAGCCCGGGCTCCGAACACCAGCAGCGCGGTGAGGGAGTTGGAGCCAAGTCGATTGGCTCCGTTGATGTTGATGCAGGCGGTCTCGCCTGCGGCGTAGAGGCCTGCGAGGGAAGTTGCGCCGTCCATGTCGACATCGATGCCCCCGATCATGTAGTGGACCACCGGTCGGACCGGGATGAGCTCTTCCACCGGATCGATCTTCTCGTACTTCCGGCAGAGCTCCCGGACGAAGGGAAGCTTCTCGTCGATGACCTTCTCGCCGAGATGGCGCAGGTCCAGGTGCACCACCTCTCCGTAGGGGCCCTCGATGGTCCTCCCCTTTTCCCGTTCTCCCTCGAAGGCCTGGGAGAGCCGGTCCCGGGGGCCGAGTTCCATGGAGCGCTTCACGGCTCGTCGCTGGGCTCCCCCAGGTCGTAGTCCTGGAGGTAGCGATATCCGTCCTCGTTCACGAGCCAGCCCCCTTCCGCACGCGCCGCCTCGGTGATGAGGATCCCGGTGAAGGGAAGCCCGGTGGGGTGGTACTGGACGAACTCCATGTCCTTGAGGGGGACCCCGGCGCGGTAGGCCAGCCCCATCCCGTCGCCCGTCTTGATGCTGCCGTTCGTCGTGAAGGGGAAGACGGTGCCGGCGCCCCCGGTGCAGAGGATCACCGACCGGGCCAGGACAGCATGGACCTTTCCGGTCGCCATCTCGATGGCTACCACCCCGTGGCAGCGGCCATCCTCCACCAGGAGCCGGGTGGCGAACCACTCGTCGTGCCGCTGGATGGGAGGGTAGGAGAGGGTGGTCTGGAACAGGGTGTGGAGGAGGTGGAAACCGGTCTTGTCGGCGGCGAACCAGGTCCGGTCGTGCTTCATCCCGCCGAAGGAGCGGGTGGCGATGGTGCCGTCGGGGTTCCGGCTCCAGGGGCACCCCCACCGCTCCATGCGGAGCAGCTCCCGGGGGGCCTCCTCCACGAAGAATTCCACGGCATCCTGGTCACAGAGCCAGTCCCCGCCGCTGATGGTGTCGTGGGCGTGGTCGTCCAGGCTGTCGTCCTCGCCGATGACGGCCGCCGCCCCTCCCTCCGCCGACACCGTGTGGCTCCGCATCGGATAGACCTTCGAGAGCACCCCGATGCGGAGTCCGGGGCTGTGTTCTGCCACCGCAATGGCCGCGCGCAGCCCCGCGCCTCCTCCCCCCACCAGAAGCACATCGTGGCTTACCACATCCATCACGCATCTCCGCGCTCGATTCACCCGGGTGAAGGTCCGAAATGCGGGTCCTCCGGGATCCGGCCCCGGCCCGGGCCCCGGCGCATCCCGCTGGTACCGGTCAACGTGCAGGGAATATGCCACCATACGGATGCGGCGCACCGGTTCTTCGCCGGCTCCGTTTCGACCTTTCGGAGGGCAAGGGACGGATCTGCAGACGCCACCTCGGCGTGCACGGCCGCCGAACCGGGCACGCCACCTTTTCTGGGCGCTACGCGTTTGGATCTGCCACCCCGCACGGGTACCTTCACAGGATGCAGGAAGGGCCTGCCACCGTCTCTCTGGAGGACTGGATGATCCAGATCGCGATCATCGAGGACAACCGCCTCGTCCGTGATGGACTCACCCTCAAGCTCAATGAGCAGGAGGGCTTCGAGGTCATCCATTCTGCAGCGATGGGCTGCATCGACGCCCTCGGGAAGACCGCGCCCCGGGTGCTTCTCCTGGATGCGGGGCTGGAGGGTGAGGACAGCCGGGAGCTGGCGGAGCGGGTGCGGGATGCCCTCCCGAATACCCGGGTCATCGTCATGGACCTGCTCCCGGTCCACGAGGAACTGGTGGAGTTCGTCACTGCCGGGGTGGCCGGCTTCGTCCTCAAGGACGCCACCCTCGAGGAGTCCTCGCCACCATCCGGTCGGTGGCCGAGGGACGCACCGTCCTCCCCCCCGAAATGGCCTCGACCCTGTTCTCCCAGATCGTGGGAGAGGCGATTCTCCGGGGCCCGGGTGCCGTGGGGCACGCGACGGAACTGACACCCCGGGAACGCAAGGTGGTGGGCCTGATCGGCGACGGCATGAGCAACAAGGCCATCGCGAAGACTCTCGCCATCTCCCCCCACACGGTGAAGAGCCACGTCCGAAACGTGATGGACAAGCTGGCACTCCACAGCCGCCTCCAGATCGCCGCATATCTCCACAAGGGCATCGACGAAGAGGCCGGGCAGGAGTAGTCGTCTCCTCCCCCACCCTCCCTATTGTGGGGGATACTTGCCTCCCGGGGGTTCCACTACAGTCCGTACGTCTGCACGAAGCGCTCCTGGCTCACCTCGGAGCCGGTCTCCTCCGGGAGATCCGGGAGCGGAAGCGCGGCACCCGCGCGATGTGCACGTACGAGCCTGCCTGGGAGCACACCATGAAGGACGGTACGGCCGAAGCTGAAACCTCGGCGCCATCCGCCGGGAGACCTCTCTGGGTCTACGGCTACCAGATGAATCCACCGCAGCCGGAGGCCCGGATGACCGCAATCCGCGACCTCCTGGACAAGCAGAACGATGCCGTGGCCCTCAAGGGTCGGAAGTGGACTGCCTGTCTGGTCACGGAAGAGAGGGTCACCCATGTACTGGTCGTGACCTCCAGCCCCGAAGAGAACCTCGACCTGAACCGACGGCTCGAGTCCGAACTGAAGGGCATGGGCATCAGGTTCGAACTCTCGGTCCCGATGCCGGTCTGAATCCGGACCGAATCCCCGCCCCAAGGTCGTAGCCCATAGGGGTTACCCCGCAGCGCCGACGGACCCCCCTCTCTTCTCCCGCGAACGCCCGATAGAGAGCCCGTCCCCCTTCCGTGAGCTTCAGGAGCAGGGGAAATGGACGGGCCGTGGTACCACGGCCCGTCCCCCTGGCCGTTTCGAGAACCATGAAAGACACCCAACGACTCAGGAGAGTCCACGTGAAGATCCCATCGATGACACGCACGCCAGGCGCGCTGCGTCCCCCTTTCCCGGCCATCCGGTGGATCGTCGCGGCGGCGCTCATGACCGTCACAGCCGTCGCCTGTGACGTCCATTCGCCCGTTGGCCCCGGGGAAATCGCCAGCATGACCCTCACCCCCGCTCAGACCACGATGGGCATCAGCAGCACCCAGCAGCTCGTGGCGCGGGCCTTCGACGCCGAAGGGAAGGAAATCAGCATCAGTGGCTCCGGTGCGAACTCGTCCGCCCAGTGGGACATGGTGAACGGGGGAGGGACCGTCGACGGGGCGGGCATGTTCCGGGCGGGCACTGCCATCGGGACCTTCACGAACACCGTCAGGGTCAGCATGGGGGGCAAGGAAGCCTTCGCCTCCTTCACCGTCGTTGCAGGTCCGGCCGCTGCCATCGTGGTCACGCCAAACCCCGATTCGGTGGGCGTCGGCATGACGCGGCAGTTCGTCGCCACTGCGGTTGATGCAGGGGGCAACCCCGTTCCCGTCACACCCACCTGGACCGTGGTGAGCGGAGGCGGAACCATCAATTCCAGCTCGGGAATGTTCACGGCCGGAACGACGGCCGGGACGTTCAGCAACACCGTCCGGGCTTCCAGCGGCAGCCTCTCGGGCTTTGCGACGGTCACGGTGAGGCCCGGCCCGTCCGTCTCCCTGGCCGTTTCTCCGAATCCTCACGCCATGCCCGCGAACGGGGTTCAGCAGTTCACGGCCATGGCCATGGATGCTTCGGGGAACACCAGCCCGGTTACCGCCACCTGGACCGTGGTGAACGGCGGCGGCGCGATCAACAGCGCCTCCGGAGTGTTCACGGCCGGGACGGCAGCCGGAACCTTCACCGGCACGGTGCGGGCCGCGAGCGGGAGCCTCTCCGGCACGGCGACCGTAACGGTCATCGGCGCTCCGGCCGTCACCATCACGGTGACCCCGAACCCGGTCACGCTGGGCACCAGGGGGACGCAGCAGTTCAACGCCACGGCCGTTGATGCACTCGGCAACGCTGTTGCCATCAGTCCCGTCTGGTCGGTCGTCCATGGGGGCGGAAGTATCAACGCCTCGAGCGGCATGTTCACCGCCGGAGACTCGACCGGGACCTTCGTCAACACCGTCCGTGCCACGAGTGGCAGCCTGTCCGGCACCGCGACCGTGAACGTGACGACGTCCTCGTCCCCGCCGCCGCCGCCGCCGCCGGGGATCTTCGGATCCGCCGCGCCGAACGGCATCATGGCAGGCACCCAGGTCACCTGCATCACCAATGGCCTCATCAGCGCCGACGTGAGCATCTCCCCCGGATCCACCATCACCGGGTACCCGCCGTGCGTGATCACCGGGACGCGCAACCTCGCAAATGCGCTCGCTGCGCAGATGCAGATGGACCTGACCAAGGCCTACAACACCCTGGCCGGGCTCCCCTGCCCGCCGGCGAACGCCATCGTGGCTGACCTGGGCGGCACCACGAAGCCCGCCGGTGTCTACTGCAGCGCCACGGGGATCGGCGTGACGGGCACGCTGACCCTGGACGGAGGCGGAAATCCCAACGCGGAATTCGTCTTCCAGGCCGGGAGCTCGCTCACGACCGCCGGAAACATCGTGCTGATCAACGAGGCGCAGGCCAAGAACGTCTACTGGCAGGTGGGAAGCTCCGCCACCATCGGCACGGCTTCCAAGTGGCAGGGCAACATCGTCGCCCTGACCAGCATCACGCTGGTGGACACCGCAACGCTGATCGGCCGGGCCCTGGCCCGGAACGGAGCCGTCTCGCTCGGCACCAGCAACACCATCACCCTCCCGTAATTCGCAGCGCGGGAGCCGTGCGGACCGGGCGGCTCCCGCGCGCTGATTCGATTACAGCGCCGCGGCCCCGGACCGAGTCTCACCGGGCGCCACGGCAGGCGGGCGAAGCTGCCCGCCACCAGGAACTTCAATTGGAGAATGGAAATGCTCGCTAGAATCACCACGCTGGGGGCGGCCCTTCTGCTGGTGGCCACTCCGGCCGCCTCGCAGGACCGGGGGACCGTCGAGTTCGGAGGGTTTGCCACCGGCACCTCCTTCGACAGCAGTCTCAACATGAACGGCAGTTTCGGAGCCGGCGGCCGGGTCGGGATCTTTCTCGCCCCGTGGCTCTCGCTCGAGTTCGATGGCCAGGGCAGTACCGCGACCCGCACCCTGGGCCTTCGCGACGTGAACGTCGGCATGGTTCACGCACGCGTCACCGCGATCCCCTTCACGGTGGGGCCGGCCTCGCTCCTCGTGGGCGTCGGGGTCAACGACTTCGACACGAACTTCCACCTGAGCTACGGCGTGCACGGGCTCATCGGCGCGAAGTTCGCGCTGACGGACGCGGTCTCCCTCCGGGTGGACGGCATCCAGGACCGCATGTCCATGGGCGGAGGAGCCAACCGCACCCTGCAGGTCGGGCTGAGCTACTACCGCCATGCGCCCTCGACCACCGTGACCCAGGTCGTGACCCGGGACGTCCCGGCACCTGCCGCGCAGCAGCGGCCTGACTCGGTGAGCGCGGCCGAAACCGCACGGCTCCGGGCCATCGAGGCCGAGCACAACCGGATGCTTGCCGCGAATGCACGCTCCGATGCGGATGCCCTCACGATGGCGGAAGTGATCCACTTCGCGCACGACTCGTCCGAGCTGAGCAGCGCGGCGCGGACCATCCTGGACAGCAAGGTCAGGATCTTCCGGAGCGATCCGGAGATGCGCATCGTGATCACCGGGTACGCAAGCCAGCCCGGCACCGCGGAATACAACATGGCGCTGGGACTTCGCCGCGCCGAAGCCACCCGGGCGTACCTGGTCTCGCAGGGCGTTGCAGGCTCGCGCGTCCAGATCGCCACGCGCGGTCAGAACGAACTCGTGATCGACGGCCCAGGTGAGCGTGCCGACGCGGCGAATCGCCGCGGCGAGTTCCGCCTCCTGGTGGCCGACCCCGGCCAGTAACGCAGCACGGGCAACGACGGGGCTACGTCCCGAAAGGCCGCCGGCGGCGCTCCCACCCGGGGCGCCGCCGGTTTTTCGTTGTCAGGACTTCGCGGCGACCGACATCAGGCCTCCGGCGACCGACATCAGGAGTCCGCGGCGACCGACTCCGCGGCGATGGGCTCCGACGCCACCGGCTCCGCCGGGATCTCGTGGGGCGTCCCCTCCACCCCGTGGGCCAGCCAGCGCTCCGCGTCCAGGGCCGCCATGCACCCGGTCCCCGCGGCGGTGACCGCCTGCCGGTAGTAGGCATCCATGACGTCGCCGGCGGCGAAGATGCCCTCCACCGAGGTGCCGGTGCGCCAGGGCTCGGCGGGGATCACGTAGCCCGCATCGTCGAGATCCACGACGCCCTTCAGGAACCCGGTGTTCGGGGTGTGGCCGATGGCCAGGAAGAGCCCGCCCACCGTGATCGTGGACTCGGCCCCGGTGACGGTGTCGCGGAGGCGAAGGCCGGTGATGAAGTCGTCGCCGAGCACGTCCACGACCTCGGAGTTCCACGCCACCCGGATCTTCGGGTCCGCCAGGGCCCGCTCCGCCATGATGGGCGAGGCCCGGAACGAATCCCGGCGATGCACGATGACGACTTCGCGGGCGAACTTCGTCAGGTAGGTGGCCTCCTCCATGGCCGAGTCGCCCCCGCCCACCACCGCCAGCACCTGGTCGCGGAAGGCCGGGAGCGCACCGTCGCACACCGCGCACGCCGAGACGCCGCCCCCGGACTGGGCCAGGCGCTCCTCGTTGTGGAGGCCCAGCCAGTTGGCCCGGGCGCCGGTGGCGAGGATGACCGACCGGGCGAAGTACTCGCCGCTGTACCGGGTCACGAGGCGGAAGGGGCGCACCGAGGTGTCCACCTCGACGACGTCGTCGGTGACCACCCGCGTGCCGAAGCGCTCGGCCTGGGTCTTCATGTCAGCCATGAGCTTCTGGCCGTCGACGCCCTCGGGGAAGCCCGGGAAGTTCTCGATGTCGGTGGTGAACATGAGCTGGCCCCCGGGGATCATTTCCCGGGAGGGGCCCCCCTCGATGACCAGGGGGTCGAGGCGGGCACGGGCCGCGTAGACCGCGGCGGTCCATCCGGCGGGCCCCGACCCGATGATCACGACGTTCTCGATGCGGGCGGTCGCATCCCCCGAAGGGGTGTTCGCTGCAGACTCGGACATCAGTCAGGCTCCCTGGAAGACCTTGAGGCTCGTGGAGTGTCCCGGGTTCACCCGGGCCGTGGGATCCACGAAGCGGACGGCATTGTTGACGGCGGTTGCGGCTTCGGCGAAGCCGGTGGCGATGAGGTCCAGCTTCCCCTCGTAGTCCACGAGATCGCCGGCGGCGAAGAGGCCGGGAATGTTCGTTTCCATGAGGCGGCCGACCTTGACCCGGTTCTTCTCGACCTCGATCCCCCAGGCCTTGATGGGCCCCAGGTCGGGCTTGAAGCCGAGGAAGGTCAGCACCACGTCCACCTCGATCTCGCTCCGGCTCTGGTCCCGGTTGTCGACGAGGGTGACCCGCTCGATGGCGTCGCCTCCGAAGATCTCGCCCACCTCCTGGAAGAGACGGAGCTCGACTTCGCCTGCGGCCACGGCGGCGTCCAGCTGGGACACCGAGGCCTCGTGGGCGCGGAACTCGTCGCGGCGGTGGGCCAGCACCACGTGCTCGGCCTTCTCCTTCAGGATCAGCGTCCAGTCCAGCGCGGAATCGCCGCCCCCGACGATGAGGATGCGCTTGCCCGCGAAGTCCTCGGGGCGCTTCACCGCGTAGTGCACGCCCCGCCCCAGGAAGGTTTCGTAGCCGGGGCACTCGAGCTTCCGGGGCTCGAAGGCCCCCCGTCCGCCGGCCAGCACCACGGCCCGGGTCCACCAGGTTCCCGTGCGACCCTCGAGGCGGAAGAGGCCGTCGTCCTGACGGATCACCTGCCGGACCTCCTCGTCGAGGATCACCTCGGGCTCGAACTGCATGGCCTGCGAGATCAGACTCATGGCCAGGTCCTTGGCCAGGACCTTCGGAAAGCCGCCCACGTCGAAGATGTGCTTCTCCGGATAGAGGGCCATGAGCTGCCCGCCGAGCTCGGGGAGGGAATCGATGATGCGCACCGAGACGCCCCGCATGCCGGCGTAGAAGGCGGCGAAGAGCCCGGTGGGGCCGCCCCCGATGACCGTGAGGTCACGCGTGCGGTCGGGATCGGAGGTGATGGAGCCGGGCCCCGGGGGGGCGGTTTCCTGCGTCATGGCCTGGGTCATGGAAGAAATCGGGAGTGGAAGCGTCACGGGGATGAAGATGCGGGACCGGGGCCGCGGGGTCGAGGGGGGACGGCGGGTCGAGGCGAAACGGCCCCGGGCTCTCCTACTCCCCGGGCACGGCGGGGTGCCCTTTCCCCGGGGGAAGGGTGTCGGTGGCGAACTGGTGGGCGCGGCGATAGCGGGCCATGCTGCGCTCCGCCAGGATCTTGATCCCGACGGCGGCCGGCACGGCGAGGAGCAGCCCGACGAAGCCGAAGAAGAAGCCGCCCACGGCAATGGCCAGGAGGATCCACACCGGGTGGAGCCCCGTGGAATCGCCCACGATGCGGGGGCTGATGACGGCGCTCTCGAGGGTCTGGGCGACGCCGTACACGAGGGCCACGCGGAAGAGGGCCGAGCCCACGTCCCCGCTGGTGAGGGCGATGGCCAGCGCCGGAAGGAGGCTGAGGACCAGCCCCAGGTAGGGGACGACGTTGAAGACGGCGACGATGAGCCCGAGGAGGATGGCGTAGGGGAAGCCCACCAGGAGGAGCCCCGCTGCCGTCATGGTCCCGATGATGAGGGAGACCATGACCTGTCCGCGCAGGTAGCCGGCCAGCGCCCGGTCGTACTCCCGCCCGAAGGTCAGGAGGTGGGCATGGGTCACCGGGACCAGCGAGGCCGCGCGCGCCACGACCCGGTCCCAGTCGCGCATCAGGTAGAAGGCGACGACCGGGGTCAGCACCAGGTACCCGAGGATCGTGAGGAAGGCGCCCACCCCCCGGCCCACGCCCAGTGCACCGCTCAGGAGCCACTGGCCGATCTGCTGCTGCCGGGTCTCCAGGAAGACCATGATGTCGTCGGCCTGGAGCGTCCGGATCCGGCCGGCCAGCTCCGCTCCCTCCACCCCGGGGATCCGGAGCCTCGCGAGCCGAACCTCGAGCCCCTGGAGGATCACCGCCAGGCGGTCCAGCGCCGCGGGGGCCCGCCGCGCGAGCCCGGCGATTTCGGCGGCGGCCCACGGGACCCCCCAGATGGCCGCGGCGGCAACACCCCCTGCCACCGGAATGGCCAGGAGCGCCACCGACAGCGTCCGGGGGAGGCGGTCCGTGTCCCCGAACCGGGCACCGGTCCAGGCGAGGGGCCGCCCCCGGGCCATCCGGTTCACCAGCGGGTTCAGGATGTAGGCCAGCACCACCGCCACCACGAAGGGGGCCAGGAGCGCGCCCAGTTCGCTCAGGAGCCAGAGGAAGGTGAAGACCCCCGTGGTCACGACCAGCGGCAGGAACACCCTCGCACCCCGGAAAGGAAAGAGGACCGCCAGGAGGGCGGCCCAGACGAGCACGGGGTTCAGCAGCGGAAGGAGGAGCCAGAGCAGCGCGCCCAGGAGGAGGAGGGCCGCGCCGGCACCGGCGATCCGGGCCGGATCGGGGCCGGCGTCGGGGGTTTCGATCAAAGCGCCTCCCAGGGGAGGTGCTCGATGGCCCGGTGGATCATCTCCCGGGCGTTGTCGTAGGTGACACGCCGTTCCGCCTCCCGAGCGGGGAGCCAGAGCACCTCGGAGATCCCCTCGGCCACCTGCGGGACCGCCTCACCCTGGCGCGACGCCATCAGGTAGAAGCGGCAGAACTTGTGGATGCGGGTCCGGCCGGACCGGAACACCCAGTCGATCTCGCCCAGCTCGGGGCCGAGCAGGAGGTCGGAGAGGCCGGTCTCCTCCCGGACCTCCCGGATCGCAGCGTCGGCCGGGGCCTCCTCCCCCTCCAGGTGGCCCTTGGGGAGCCCCCACTTCCGGTACGGGTCCCGGATCAGGAGAACATGCACCTCCCCGTCGATGGTCCGGAGCACCACGCCTCCTGCGCTCCTTTCGACGGTGGTCATGGGCATGTTGGCGGAAGGTCGAAGGTTCGGCAGGAGACGACGTCGGCCGGACGAGGCGGACGGCGGTCAGAAGATCGACAGTCGAAGATAACGCCTCGGGTTCTCGCGGATATCCTGAAGCAGGACCTGGAGCTCGGCAAGCGTCCCCTCCATGCCCGCCGCCATGGTCGGGTCGCTCAGCAGCCGCCCGAGGGATCCCTCGCCCTCCGTGGCCTGAACGGCCACCCGGTCGAGGGCGGCAAAGGTGGAGTCGACCTGCATCGCCATGGCCTGCACCGTGGTGTTCGTGCCCTGGAGGTCCTCGCTCAGCTGTCGGAGATTCTCCGCCAGCGCGGCAAAGTCCGAGAGGGCCTCGCCGGTGGCGGCCTGCCCCATGACCGAGTTCAGCCGGGCGAGGACCACCTGGGCCTCGAGGGCCGCGTCGCCGATCCCCTGCGTGGCGCGACGAACGTCATCGGTGACGTCGGTGAAGGACACCGCCTGCTGGGTGACCAGCTCCGAGAGGCGCTCGGTGACCTCCTCCATGTTGTCGATCATGGAGGCGATGTTCATGGCCGTCTCCTCGGAGAAGGCGATCCCGATCCGGTCCGAAAGGGTGCCGATGTTGTCCGAGATCCGGTCCGCCGTGGCCGTGAGCTGAGCGATGTCGGGGAGCGCATACCCGGGCAGGTCGCCCGGTTCCCGGGCGTCGGCGAACTGGGCATGGGGGAAGCGGGCCCTCGAGTGGATCTCGGCCTGCCAGTCGCCGAAGAAGGACTCCGGCGAAAGCACGACCACCGCATCCGGCGGGATGCGGAGGTCCTCCTGGACCCGGAAGGTGACCCGCACCAGGCTCCCGTCCGGAAGGACCTCCACCCTCCGGACGCTCCCGACCCGGACGCCCCGGAACTTGACGGGATTTCCGGCCGTGATCTGGCCGACCTCGCTGAAGACAGCGTGCACATCGGTGGTTTCGCCGGCGAAGCTGGTTCCCTCCAGCCACATCGTGCCCACCACGATGACCACCAGGGCGGCCACGATGACGACCCCGACCATGGCGTCGCGCTTCTCGTTCATGACGAATTCTCCATCAGTTCGGGCCGGCCCTCGATGAACGCCCGGATCACCGGGTCCTCCGAGTTCCGGAAGTCGTCGGGGGTCCCTTCGAGTCGGCAGATCCCCTCGTACAGCATCGCCATCCGGTCGGCCACGCGGAAGGCGCTCTCCATGTCGTGGGTGATGACGATGCCCGTGACCCCGAGTTCGTCCTTCATCCGGTTGATGAGTCGATCGACGACGGCCCGGGTCACCGGGTCGAGACCGGTGGTGGGCTCGTCGTAGAGAAGATAGCTGGGGCGGGTGGCCACGGCCCGGGCGATGCCGGCCCGCTTTCGCTGCCCACCCGAGAGTTCGGAGGGGGAGCGGTCCTCGAATCCCACCAGGTCCACCACCCGGAGCGCCTCCCGAACCCGTTCCTCCCGTTCCTCGTCCGACACCTCCCGCATCCGGCGGAGTCCCATGGCCACGTTGTCCGCCACCGACATGGAATCGAAGAGGGCGGCGAACTGGAAGACGTACCCCACGTTCCGCCGAAGGGCGAAGAGCTCCTCCAGGGTCCGCCCGGCCACCCGCTCCCCGTCCACCCGGACCTCGCCCTGGTCCGGCTCCAGGAGCCCGACCACGTGCTTGATGGTCACGGACTTCCCCGACCCGGACTGGCCCAGGATGACCAGGGTCTCGCCGTCCCGGGCCTCCACGGAAAACCCCCGGAGGACCTGGTTCGACTCGAAGGCCTTGTGAATCCCGTCGATCTCGATGCTCATGATGCCCCTCCCCACCCGCTCACAGCAGCAGCACGGCCCAGAAGGCGTCGAGGACGAGGATCACCATGGAGCTCGCCACCACGGCCCCCGTCGTGGACCGTCCTACCCCTTCCGCCCCGCCCCGGGTGCCGAATCCGAAGTGACAGCCGATGGTCGTCACGACGAAGCCGAAACTCGTGGCCTTGATCATGGCGTACGCCACGTCGAAGGGAACGAAGAAGAGGGTGAGGCCCCGGATGAACTCGGGGGTGGACAGCTCCAGGAGCTGGATCGCCGTGAACCACCCCGCCACGATCCCCATGGCGATGGCCAGCGCCGTGACCAGGGGAAACATGATCGTGCCGGCAATGACCCTCGGTACCACCAGGTAGGCCACCGGCGGATACGCCATGGTTTCCAGCGCATCGATCTGCTCGGTGACCCGCATCGTGCCGATCTCGGCGGAGATGTTCGCCCCCACGCGGCCCGACAGGGCGAGCCCCGTGAGGACCGGCCCGAGTTCCAGCATCATCGTCTTTCCGACAAGGACGCCCACGAAGTACAGGGGGATGGCGCCGGTAAAGGTGTAGGAAGCCTGCAGGGCCAGCACGATCCCCGTGAACGCCGCGATGAAGAGCGCAATGGGCACGGAATCCACGCCGATGCGCGTCATCTGCCGGAGGGTGAGGGGCGCCCAGATCTCGACCCACCGCAGCGCCCGGGCGGCGTCGATGACGAGCCCGCCCCAGCGCCCGATGGCGAGCGTGAAGACGCGGACCCCCCTTCCGAGGGCCGTGAAGGGGGCGAGGAGCGTGCGTGTCATGCGTCTGCGGGGGGATCCAGGCCGTCTTCCAGCACGAAGCCCAGCTCTTCCTCGCCCGGTCCAGGCACCCTCGGCACCCGACAGGTGACGACGACGCGGGAAACGGAATTCCGACAGCATCGGACCACCACCTCCAGGTCCACCCCCTGTTCGGCACAGGTGATGCGGGTACGGACCTGGTCCCCGGGTTCGCCTTCGCCCCGCTCCTGGGGGTTCCGGAAGAGCGTCATGGTCGACCGCCGGCCCGAGGGGAGGTCCCGGCTCACCTTCACGTGCCGGAGCCAGTCGGGGGCATAGCTGATCCGGTAGCTGAACCCGCGCTGGTCGACGCCCTCGCCTTCCCTGTTGTGTCGAGCCACGGTGCCGAACCTGCCTGTTGGGGTGGGGAGAGGCGCCTTCGCCGCCCGGCGAATGTCCCGGAGCGGCCTCCGCGTGTCAAGCACCAACCCGCGTGCCGGGGGCGGTGGCGGCCGAGACCTGGCGGGCGATCTTGCCCACCTCGCGAAGGACGGTTATCGTGGCCGCGCTCCTCGGAAACCCTAAGGTTCGAAAGGACCGTTTCCGCCCCCCTGGGCGGTTTCGCCCCCTGCGGTCGCCCGGTTCCGGGGACTCCTGCCCCAGACGCGGTCCCCACCGCCCGCACTTTCCCCTCCCTCCCGCCTGCCCCTGTCGGTCCCCCCGACGCCGGAGAACCCCCTTGGACATCGCCGACCTCAAGAAGAAGACCGTCGCGGAGCTCGCGGCCATCGCCACCGAGCACAACCTGCAGAACATTTCCGGCCTCCGAAAGCAGGAGCTCATCTTCAGGATCGAGCAGAAGCTCCTCGACACGGACGTCACGCTGCGGACCGAGGGGGTCCTCGAGGTCCTGCCGGAGGGCTACGGCTTCCTCCGTTCGTCGGACTGGAACTACCTCTACGGACCCGACGACGTCTACGTTTCGCCGTCCCAGATCAAGCGCTTCGACCTGCGCACCGGCGACACGATCAAGGGACAGGTCAGGCCGCCGAAGGAAGGGGAGCGCTACCTGGCCCTCCTCAAGGTCGAGGAGGTGAACCTGGACGAGCCCGAAAAGGCCAAGCACCGCACCACCTTCGACAACCTCCGCCCCCGCTACCCGGAAACCCGCATCCGGCTGGAGAACGCCGCCGGCGACATCTCCACCCGGGTCATCGACCTCATCGCCCCCATCGGCATGGGCCAGCGCGGCCTCATCGTGTCGCCCCCGAAGGCCGGAAAGACCACCATCCTCCAGAAGATCGCGAACTCGATCCGCGAGAACCATCCGGACGTCTACCTCATCGTGCTCCTCATCGACGAGCGCCCCGAGGAGGTCACCGACATGGAAGAGCATGTGGACGGCGAGGTGGTCTCCTCCACCTTCGACGAGCCCGCCGAGCGTCACACGCAGGTGGCCGAAATGGTGCTGGACAAGGCCAAGCGCCTGGTGGAGCACGGCAAGGACGTGGTGATCCTGCTGGATTCCATCACCCGCCTGGCCCGGGCCTACAACGTCACCGTGCCGCACTCGGGCAAGATCCTGTCGGGTGGTGTGGATGCGAATGCCCTCCACAAGCCGAAGCGTTTCTTCGGGGCCGCGCGGAATATCGACGAGGGCGGGTCCCTCACGATCATCGCCTCCGCGCTCATCGAGACCGGCAGCCGCATGGACGAGGTGATCTTCGAGGAGTTCAAGGGGACCGGGAACATGGAGCTGGTCCTGGACCGGCACATCGCCGACAAGCGCATCTTCCCGGCCATCGACGTGAACAAGTCCGGCACCCGGCGCGAGGAACTCCTCTTCACCGAGGCCGAGCTGAACCGGGTCTACCTGCTGCGCAACTTCCTGGCCGACATGCATCCCTCCGAGGCCATCGAGTTCCTCATGGACCGCCTGAAGCGCACGAAGACGAACAACGAGTTCCTGGAGTCGATGCAGTCGGGGTAGGGGCGCGGTCCCTCTGCACCAGGCATGTAGTGGCCAACGGGAGCACGTTCCCCGCCAGGTCGTCCCCATTCGAAGGAGGTTGTCGTGCGGAGATCCCTACCACGCCGATGGCACCCTCGCCTGGATCGCCCGGTTCCCCGACCTCGCCATCCCCCGGTTCCTGGCCTCGGAGTCCACCATCCGTGCCGACCGGAGCGGCGCTGCGGCCCTCGAGCACCTGAGTCACCTCAGCCACATCGCACCCGAGCTGCTCGCCGTGCAGGTCACGTCGCGGCGCATGGAACGGGAGCCCGGTGGCTCGCCGCTTGCATACCGGACCTATCTCCTGAACGCCCGCACCGGCGAGCAGGCAGGCGCCTTCGCCGCCGATCACCTGGTGATCGGGGGCGGATCGGGGCTGGCCGTGCTCTACCGTCCCGCGCCGTTTCCGCAGGTTTCGCTGGTGCGGGGGTTCGAATGAGCCCGGGAGGATGGCGGGGGTGGCCGGCCCGGCGGGCGCGACGGGTGAACGCCATGACGGCCCTGCCGGAGAGACCATGACGACCGAACCGACGACGATGCGGTATCTCGGATGGCTGTTCGCGGCGTTCGCCCTCCTCCCCTCGCAGGCCCTCGCCCAGGGGATCACGGGCCAGGTGGTGGACGCCGAGACCGGGGCGGGTGTGGCGGCGGCGCAGGTCGCCCTCCTGGTCGATGGCGAGGTGCACGCGAGTGTGCAGACCGACGAGGATGGGTGGTTCAGCCTTCGGGTACTCAGGTCCGGAGACTTCCTGCTCCGCACCCGCGCCCTGGGCTATGCCGAGCGCGCGGCCGATCCGGTGCGTGTCGAGCCGCGCGAGGTGGTGGAGGTGCGGGTGGAACTCGCCCGCCAGGCCATCGCGCTTGAGCCCATCACCGTGACGGGCCGCCGCGAGGATCCCCGGCACGCCGCCACCTTCGAGGGCTTCCTGGCCCGGCGCGCGGTGGCGCGCCCGGTGGGACCCGACCGGGTCGTGCTTCGTACCGATCCCGAGATGGCCGCCGCCATGACCGTGCGCGATGTCATGCGTTGGTTCATCGGAAGGCGAAACTGCCTGGTCGTCTTCATGGACGGCCGGCGCACCAGCTGGCCCGTGCTCGACCTGTCCGCAAGCTGGTTCGAGGGCGTGGAGTTCTACCGTGACGGATTCACTGCCCCGTTTCCGTACCGCGGGGAGTTCTGCGGGAATTCCAGCAACTACTCTGTCCTGGCCGTCTGGTCGGAGCGTTCGTCGCCGAGGTAGGGGTCAGGGGCAGTCGGATCCCCCCCGGGCCCGGGGGACGCCGTCCACGCGGCGGCCGGAGCCAGGCGGGCCACGCGTGCAGACCCCGCTACTCCTCGCCCAGGACCTCGCGGTACCGCGGGTTGACGACCCATTCCTCCCCGTCGAAGACCTTCACATCCCAGGGAAAGATGATCATGGCGTCGGTCTCGAGGGCGTGGTAGTCGGGGCGGTACCCGCCGGGGCGCACGAAGGTGGTGGCGGTGCGGATCTCGGCGGGCCCGGCGTTCCTGAGCGTGGCGATCCCCAGGCGGAGCGTGTCCCCCGACGTGGCGATCTCGTCGGTGAGCAGGACCCGCTTCCCCTCGATGTGGTGGGGCACCTGCGAGAAGATCTGCGGGCGCTCCCGCGTGGGGTTCTCCTCGTCGGCCCGGTCCAGCCCCATGCGCCGGGAGATGCTGATGGCGTGGAAGTCGATGCGGAGGAGCGCGGCGATGATGGCCGCCGGGATCACGCCGGCCCGCGCGACGCCGACCACGACCTCCGGCTGGTACTCCCTGGCCACGCGCATGGCGAGGACCCGGCAGAACTCGCCGAAGAGCTCCCAGTCCATCTCGAAGAACTCGCCGGGACGGATGTGGGTGTCGTGAGGCGCAAAGGGGAAGCCCCCTGCGGGACCGCGGGGGGAACCGGGAGATCCGTGGGATCCGGGGGACCCGGGGGATCCGGGGGGCTGGCCTTGCATGGAAATCTCCTGGCGGCGGGAGAGGACGGAGGAGCAACGGGGAAAGGGGCCGGACTGCTTCCCTTCAGCATAACGAATCCGGCGCCTCGGTGGCGGGGGGTCCCGGAGGCCGCCTGTTGACCGCCCCGTCCCCGTGCCCCATCGTGGCATCATGACCCAGGACATTGCTGCCGCCGCCGACCGCCGGTTCTCCGAACGCCTGGCCGCCACGGGGGCCCGGGACCCCAGGGAGTTCTACCGGGGGCTTCTCCGGGAACTCCGGGAACGCGACGAGACCGTCTACCGCGAAATGGTCGTCCTGTACGAGACCAGCGTCATCCAGGCCGTCGGGCGCGGCGACGCGGACCCCCTCGAGGCCTGGCTGGGATTCGGCGTCGCCCTTGCCGGAGCGTCGGCGGGGGCGGGGAGCGCCGTGGTCATCGACGACTCCGGCCGGGCTTCGCCGCTGGAGGGGGTCCCGCGCTGGGACCAGCTCGTCCTGCATCTTCCCGAGGCACGAGGCGTCCGCGCTCTCCCGGTCGGTCTTCCCCCCGAACTCTCCGAGGCCCAGCGGGCCACCGTGGACCTTCTGGTGAAGGGCAAGGTACGAATCCCGTCAGACGAGTGAAGGCTGCCGTCCCACGCCCTGCGGCCTGCGAGCCGCGACCCCCGAGCGACCAGTCACGGGCCGCAATCCACCGCCGCTTCGCAGGCCCACCTCCAGCAACCCAACCGGAGCCCCGACCCCATGCGCGAGACCCGCGTCCAGACCTCGAGCAACGTAGCATGGACCCCCCGGCCAGGCTGGGCCACGATTCGCCTCGTGGGCACCTGTGCCGACCGCTCGCTCCGCCGCGGCCAGGTGGTCATGCACTCGCCGTCGGAAGAGGGCGACGACCTCCCGGGCTACATGGAGGAACTCCGCTCCGGCACCATGGTCATCGTGCTTGCCGAGGCCGCCCACCTCGTGGAGGACGACCTGAACCTGGTTCCGGAGATGGCAGTCGTGGCCGTGGGCGAACTCCTGCCCTGACCCCCGACCTCCGGCTCCGGTCTCGGCCGCTGGTCCGGTTCCGGGGTCAGCCCGGGATCAGGTCCCGGCTCGGATCCCGGATCAGTTCCCCGCTCCGTTCCCCTCCGCCTCCATGATGACCTCGGCGGCACGGGGGGCCATCTGCCCGTTGGAGTGGCCCACGTCGGGCACGATCTCGAGGGCCCAGTCGGACCTCACCCTCAGCTCCGCCGCGAGTGCGCGGGTGAACTCGAAGTAGTTCTGGCCACGGGCGAAGCGGTGGGGACCCTGCGCCTGGGCCTCCTGCGAGGTCCTGAGCCCCGATGCCCTCGGGTCGGTGTCCTGGTCCCCCAGGAGGACCACCACGTCGCGGCCCAGGAAACCGGTCACGTAGGCCGCCGGGACCACCGCATCCTCCGCCCCGTACCCTTCCCCGCTTTCCAGTGCCAGCCCGTACGGCCACGCCTCGCCCGAGGTGGGGAGCGTGTACCAGCCGGCATTGGCCAGCACGACCCGCGAGGCGCGGGCCCCGGGCACGAAGAGGAGGAACCGGTGTGCGAACTGGCTCCCCGCCGAATGCCCGTAGAGGTGATACCGCTGCCTGGTCAGCCCCAGGCGCACCCGGGCGTCGTCAAAGGCGGGCTCGATCTGCGAGAAGCTCCACTCGGCCTCGGAACGGCGGTTGCCGTCGGCGGTGAAGACGTTCCCCAGGTTGTATTCGCGGGAGCCGGGGTAGTGCTCGTCGGTGAACTCCGGCACGAGAACGACGAACCCGTGCCTGTCGGAGGGGGCCACCCAGGCGTCCCGGTAGCCGTCGGCGTTTCGGCCCATGCCGTGAAGCACGATGACGACCGGCGCGTCGGGCTCGGCGCCTTCGGGGACATGGTACCACATCTCGATGGGGCGATCCGCGGCGAGGGGCGTCCCGCGAAAGGTCCAGGAGCCCGACCCGGAGGGAAGCGTGGTGACGCCGTTGTTCCCGGCGCCCCCTGTCGATGGTCCGGCATCGGCAGAGCAGCTCCCAAGCGCCAGCAGGAAGGGGAGCAGGAGGACGGCTCCGGCTGCGACGGGGATGCCACGGATGGATGCGACGGAAGCTGAACCAGGAGCAGGGGAACGGAGCATGGAGACCGAGGCGTGGGCGTGGGGGATTCGGGGGCGAGTCGAGAGGGCGAAGCGTACGAAGTGCAGCGCGGGCGCATGGACGGTCGGGGGCTGGGCCACCGAATCGCCGGCCGGCTGCTCAGCAGTCCCGGGTGACCTCGGTTTCGACGAAGCGCACGGTGCCGGCGACCCGGGGCACCGAGACCGCGTGAACGGGCGCCGTGAGCGCCATCGTCATGCCGCATCCGGGCCCGGGCCGAACCTCCCGCACACGAACATAGAGGTCGTCACCGTCCTGGTGGACGCCGCTGATCTCGATGGCGTAGCCCCCGGAGGCGCGCTGCCCCATGGCGGCGAGGACCACGATCCGCGCGTCGAAATCGAGGGGCGGGACGGCCGGGGCCGGAATCAGGAGCGCGTGTGCGCGGGTCCAGGCATCCGCCCACTCGGCCTGCGAACGGAGAACGGTTCGGCTCCGCTGGTCCAGTCCCGAATTGCCGGTCTGCAGGACCGTCTGGACCTGCTGGCCCGAAAGCTGGGTTGCGGCATCCGGAATTCCCACCACCCCTCCCTGCGTGCAGGCGAATGCGCTGGAGGCCAGGGCTGCAGCCACAACCAGCGCGACGGTTCTCGTGCTCATGCTTCCCCCTCGGGACGGTCGGGACGGTACGGACGCGGATGGACGCGGATGGACGCGGATGGAGCCAGGCACGTCTCCACCAGGGCAATCTACCGGCCATGCGTTTCGTGCGGCAACGGTGCCCGCAGTCAGGGACCGAGCGCTGCGGGCGCGTTCGACCCGCCGGTCCCGTGGGGCGCCGTCCCCCGGGTGAGGCGGCTCACCAGGACGGTGGCCAGGGTGGCAAGGAGAAACGCCGGCACCAGTTCGTACACCATGGCCCGCAGGATGGGTGTGTAGTACCAGATCACCGTGACAACCGCGCCCGTCACGATGCCGGCGATGACCCCGGCCCGGGTCGTGCCCGGCCAGTACAGTGCCAGGATCAGGGGAGGCCCCAGCGCGGCCCCCAGCCCGGCCCACGCGAAGAGGACCATCCAGAAGACCAGGTCCTGGGCCACCCATCCGAGAAGGAGCGCGCCTGCCACCAGCGCCACGACCACCGCGCGCGACAGCGCGACGAGCGTTCGCTCCGGCACGTCCTGGCCCCGTCGCATCCCCTTCTCGTACACATCCCGGACCACGGCGGATGCGCCCACCAGGAGCTGGGAGTCGGCTGTCGACATGATGGCGGCGAAGATGGAGGCCACCACGACGCCGAAGAGGACGGGCGGGAGGGTTTCCGCGGCGAGCATGGGGTAGAGATTCTCGGTGTCGCCCCCCAGGAGGGCCACGTCGGGGAAGTGGGCGCGCCCGACGATGCCGATGAAGACCGCCCCGGCGCCCATGAGCACGTTGGCGGCGGTGCCGGTGAAGGCTGCGAAGCGGAGGTTCCGCTCGTCGTCGATGGACATGTAGCGCACGAGGATGTGCGGATTGCCCGGTGAGCCCAGCCCGATGGCCACGAGCCCCAGCAGCGCCCCCGCCCCGAGGGCCATCGGATCCAGGAACGCGGCGTCGGCGGCCAGCACCTGGGCCGATACCGCCCCCCACCCCCCCTCCGCCGAGAGGGCGAGGAACGGGATCACGACGAGCGCCCCGATCATGAAGGCCGCCTGGAGCGTGTCGGTGAGGGAGACCGCGAGGAATCCCCCCACCGAGGTATAGGCCAGCACGATGCCGGCGGTGAGGAGGATGCCCGCCGTGGGGGTGAGGCCGAAGCCCGCCGCCATGGCCTTTCCGCCCCCCGCGAACTGGGCCGCCACGTACGCGGCCATGAAGCCGAGGATCACCACCGAAAGCGTGGTCCGGAGCGTGCCCCGGGGGTCGCCGACGCGGGCGACGAACACGTCCGTGAGGGTCACGCAGTCGGCATCCCCGGCCACCCTCCTGAGCCGCCGGGCCAGCGTCAGGAAGAGTACGAACTCCACCACCGTGTAGCCCACCACGGCCCACATCGCCCCCACCCCCATGGACCAGGCCATGCCGGTGACGCCCAGCAGGAGCCAGGCGCTCCGCCCGGAAACCACGGCGGACATGGCCACGACCCACCGGTTCATGGCGCGCCCCCCCACGAAGAAGTTCCCGATCCCCCGCGAAGAGAACCGGGCGGAGAGGGCCCCGATGAGGAGGATGAGGAGCAGGTACGCCACGAAGGCCGCCACGGCGGCGGGGTCCGCCCCCAGCTGCAGGGGGCCTGTGGCGGTCTGGTCGGGGTCCATGGGGGGCGAACATCGAACGTGGATGCGAGTCGCGCAATGCGGCGCCCTGCGGTGAACCCGTTTGCCCGGCCTGCCCCGGCCTGCTCCGGCCTGCTCCGGCCTGCTCCGGCTTGCTCCGTCGGCGGGGTATCGGCGAAGTTCAGGCTCACCTCACCGGTTGGACCCCCCTGCCCCAGGAGCCTCACCGTGTCCGACACGGCGCAACCGGGCCAACCCGCGCAACCGGCCCGCCGCTCCCGGAGTTCCGGGCCCGCCTACTGGGTGCTTCCGGGAATCATCGGGCTCGCTGCCATCGTGCTGATGCTCCTGATCGGGGCCGCCGTCGCTCTCGCCGCGCTGGCCGGCGCCCGGGCCGTGGCCCAGGGGGAGTCGAACTGGACGCATGCGCAGAAGGACCTTGTCATTGGAATGACTTCCCTTGCCGCCACGGGAAACGGGGCGGACATGGCGAAGGTTCGGGAGGCCAGCGCCTTCCACGGCGCGGTGGAGGAAGTCCTCGCCCTGGTGGTGGCGGGCGAGGCCGACCGGGAGACGCTTGAGGCTGCCGCCGCCGTTCTCCCGGGGTTCGAGGGGGAGGCCCGGTCCTTCGCCCGGGCGTTCGTCTGGTTCCGGGGGGCGGAGTTCGTCGACGCCGCCGTGACCGAGTGGGCCTTCGCCCAGCAGCAGGTGGCGGAGATCGCCTCGCTGGCGCCGGCGCTGGAGACCGCGGTTGCGCAGGGCGACGACGCCCGGGTGCAGTCGATCCTCGCCGACGTCAATCGGCTGGACGGCGAGATCGGCGATTTCCGAGGCCGGTTCACGGAGGCCTCCGACCGGTGGGCACGCGTCGCCCTCCGGGGATCCGCCACCGCCCTGTCCCTCCTGGGCGTCGTTCTCCTGATCCTGGGGTCGCTGGGGCTCGCCTACGTCTTCCGGCGCCTCGAGCGCTCCGAAGCGGAACTCCGCGAGAGCCGGGCCAGGTTCGAGCAGGTCACCGCCGCGATCCGGGAGGTCTTCTGGCTCACGAGCCCCGACAAGACGGAGGCCTTCTACGTGAGCCCGGGGTTCGAGAGCGTGTGGGGGCGGCGGATCCAGGATGCCTGGGCCGACCCGATGGGCTGGCTCGAGCAGGTCCACCCGGAGGACCGGGAACGGGTCCGGGCCTCCCTTCCGGCGCAGCAGGAGGGGCACCACGAGATCGAGTACAGGATCCGAACCGCCAGCGGGCAGGTCAAGCACCTCCGGGACCGGGCCTTCCCCGTGCTGGACGAGGAAGGCAGGGTGATCCGGGTGGCCGGCATGACGGAGGACATCACCGAGCGGAAGGCCCTGGAACAGGAACTCCTGCAGACGAACAAGCTCCGGTCCGTAGCCCACCTTGCCGCCGGGGTCGCCCACGAGTTCAACAACCTCCTCACCGCGATGCGGAGCCATGTCCAGTTCCTCGAGCAGGACCTGGCAGACCGCCCGGACACCCGACAGGACCTGCAGGGAATCCGGGAAGCCGCCGACCGGGCCGGGACGCTGACCCGGAAACTCCTCGCATTCGGACGGCAGCAGATCGTCCTCCCGGGACCGGTGCACCTCTCGGCGCTCGTCTCGGATACCGAGCCGTTGCTCCGGTCCCTCCTTCCTCCCAGGATCAGGCTCGAGATCGAGGCGCCGGCGGACCTGCCGGCGGCGAGGGCCGACCGGGAGCACCTGCGGGAGGCGCTGCTCTCCCTGGTCATCAACAGCCGGGACGCCCTGGACGGAGGGGGCACGATCCGGATCGAGACCCGCCGCCTGGCGGAGGCCGATCTCTCACCGGTCCGGCCCGGTGACCCCACTTCCAGGCGCATTGCCGTGGAAGGGCGCCCGCTGGACGGGGACAGCTTCGTCGTGCTGGAGATCCGCGACGACGGCACGGGCATGACCGAGGACATCCGGGGCCAGGTGTTCGAACCCTTTTTCGGGGGGCGGAGCGGTGCCGCAGCGGCCGGGCTGGGGCTCCCCGCAGTGCTGGGGCTCATGGAGCAGATGAATGGAGGCGTGGCCATGGATTCCCGCCCGGGCGAGGGAACACGGGTCCGGCTTTTCCTCCCCCTGGACCCGGTCGGTTCGGTGGACCCCGCCGAAGTGGCCGCATGATGCGCCTCGTCGCGCGCGGGGTCCTGCTCCTCCTCGCGGTTCCCGCGCTTGTCTGGCTCGTCCAGCCCTGGCCCCTCCCCCTCCGCTGGACGGACCCGGGAACCACGGCGTACATGGAGGCCCGGCTCCGGGATGCGAGGGCTTCCGGCGAGCCGATGGAGCTGAGTCACGCGTGGGTGCCGCTCGCCGAACTCCCCGACGTGCTGGCCCGCGCGGTGCTGGTGGCCGAGGACGATCGCTTCCGGGAGCACGGCGGGGTCGACTGGGTCGCCCTGGCGGAAGAGGTGCGCTACCGGGGGCCCATTCCACCCGACCTCCGGGACCCTGCGGACCGCGAGGCACTGCGCGCGGCGTGGACCTACCTCTCGGAGAACCGGGAGCGGGTGCGCGGTCGGAGCACGATCACGCAGCAGCTGGCGCGGAACCTCTACCTGTCGGAGGACCGGTCGTTCATCCGGAAGGGACAGGAACTCCTGCTGGCGCGCCGCCTGGAGTTCTTCCTCGACAAGGACCGGATCCTCGAGATCTACCTGAACGTCGCGGAGTTCGGCCCGGGGATCTTCGGCGTGGAAGCGGCTTCGCAGGCGTACTTCCAGCGCTCCGCCCGGGACATCAGCCGGCAGCAGGCGGCATCGCTGGCGGGCACGCTCCCCCATCCCCTGACCTCGAACCCCGGCTTCCAGCCCGGGCGCATGGCCTGGCGAAGGGACCGGATCCTGGCGCGGCTCGGGGGCGGCCCGCCGGTGGCTCCAGCTCCACCGGAGGTCGTTCCGCCACCCCCGGCCCCCCTTCCCGCTCCGGACACCGTGCCGCTGCCGGACACGGTCGTGCCGCCGGACACGGTGCCCCCGCCGGACACGGTGCCGCCACCGGACCCGGTCCCCCCGCCCGACACGGACCTCTACCGCCCTTCGGGCAGCCTCCCCTCTTCCTCCCACCGGCTCCACGGAAGCTCGATGGAATCGATGAGCCCGGTCTTGAGCCGGAACATCCAGCCGTGAAGGCGTAGCGGACGCTCCGCATCCACGAGCCGGGCCCGCACGGCGGGGTACGCCAGCGCGTTTTCGAGCTGTCGGATGACGTTCATCTCGGCCAGCGTGTCGGCCCGGGTCCTGAAGTGCAGGAGCGCGTCGAGCTCGGTGGCGTTTTCCGCAGCCAGGGCCCGGACCGGTGCGGTCCAGCGCCCGAGGTCGCCTCCAGGGTCTTCCAGCAGCGACGCCTGGATCCCGCCACACCCGGTGTGCCCGCAGATGATGAGGTGCCGGACACCGAGAACGCCCAGCGCGAATTCGAAGGAGGCCCCGATGGCCGGATCGTCCGGACGCACCTGGTTGGCGACGTTCCGATGCAGGAAGAGGCGTCCGGGCTGGGACCCGGTCACGAGGTCCATGGGCTTCCTGGCATCGCAGCACCCCACCAGCAGGTAGGGCGGCGCGTGCACCCGGTCCATCTCGTTGAAGGCCTCCGGGAACTGGCGAAGACGTTCCGCCGCCCAGCCCCGGTTGCCTGCGAGGAGTTCATCGATCTCCCGGTCGAGTTCCGGATGGGCAGCGGGGTATCCGGAGGATGAGGACATGGGACCAGCGTCTCCTGCAGGGGGTAGGACGGAGAGGTCGGCGGTGGACGCGGCGCTGCGATGCCTGGCGTGCACCCCGAGCCTCGAACGGCCCTCCATCATCGCCTTTTCACCCTCCCGGTGCCAATCCGTGCCTCTCCAGAACCGCCATCCATGTCGTCCGTCCCGGCGTCCGTTCCGCCTCCTCGCCACGCTGCTGGCAGGCGCGCTCGTCTCCGGCTGCGGGGGGGATGGATCGGGTGGTCCCACCGATCCGGATCCGACCGATGGCACCCCTGCGGCTCTCGCCGCCGTCGGGAGCGCCGCCTTCGGCGGTACCGTCGGGACCGAGCTGAGCACGCCACTTCGGGCCCGCGTGACCAACGCCGCGGGCCAGGGGGTGGCGGGCGTCACTGTCACCTGGGAGGTGACCACCGGGGGCGGCAGCATCGAACCGGTGGACGGCGGAGCCACCGCCGGCTCGGGAGAGGCGCACGCCCGATGGACTCTCGGAACCGGGGCGGGCCAGCAGGAGGCCCGGGCCCGGGTCACCGGGCTTCCGGGGCTGGCCTTCACCGCCGACGCACGGGCCGGTTCCCCCGCGCTCCTGGAACTGGAGCCCGCGTCGGGGGCGCGAATCGCCGTGTTCGGAGGCGCCTTCGCCGAGCCGCTTCAGCTTCGCCTGGAGGACCTGTACGGGAACCCCGTCCAGGGGTTCGCGGTGGATGTGGAGGTCACGGCCGGCGGGGGGTGGACCACCGACGTCCCGCTCACCGATGCACAGGGTACGGCGAGCTTCCACTGGTACACCGGCCCCGGTCCCGCACCGGAGGAGCAGCGCCTCCGGGTCCGAGCCGGCACGGGGGACCTCCTCGCGGCGAACGCCGTGGGGCTCTCCGAAGCTCCCGCACCGGGGGCGATGCTGGAGGGGCATCGAGGGTTCGTCGAATACACGGCGGGGACGCTCCCCTTCATCATCACGGCGGGTCACGGCGGGACGCTCCTTCCGGGGGACATCCCGGACCGTTCACCCCCGGCCACGCTGGTCCGCGACCTCGACACCGACATCCTGGCCCTCCTCGTTGCCGACTCGCTGGAGGCCCTCACCGGGGAGCGTCCCCACCTGATCCGGGTGCACCTGCACCGCAGGAAGATGGATGCGAACCGTGACCTGGCCGAGGCCGCCCAGGGCAACCCCGAGGCAACCCGGACGTGGAAGGAGTTCCACTCCTGGACCGAGACCGCCATGGCCGGCGTGCGGGCCTCGCATCCCAGGGGGCTGTACGTGGACGTCCATGGCCACGGGCACGACGTGCAGCGCCTGGAACTCGGCTACCTGCTCACGGGAGCCCAGCTTGCCGTCGACGACCACGTGCTCGACGGCTCGGGTGCAGCGGGGAGCATGAGCCTGAGGGAGATCGCGGCGTGGACGGGGCGAACGCCGTCGCGGATCGTCCGCGGAGAGGGCTCCCTCGGAGACCTGTTCCACCGCCGGGGCTACCCGGCCGTCCCCTCCCCGCAGGACCTCCACCCCGCAGGTGCCCCGTTCTTCTCCGGCGGGTACAACACCCGGCGCTACGGGTGCGGCGACGGCGGGACGATCTGTGGCTTCCAGCTCGAGGCCAACCGCATCGGGGTCAGGGACTCGGAAGCCGCCCTGGGCAGGTTCGCCGGAGCCACGGCCAGGGTCCTGCTGGAGTACTGGGCCGACGTCACGGCGTCCGGCGCGGGCCGCGACACGCCCTGACGGGAACCCGTGCTACATGAGCTCGGTGGAAACCTCGACGCCCCTTTCGAGGCTCCGGTGAACCGGGCACCGGTCGGCGATCTCGACGAGACGCTGCCGCTGCTCCTCGTCCAGGTCCCCCTCCAGGGTGAGCTCCCTCACGACGTGGTCCTTGCCGCCCTCCTTGCTGTGACGGATGCGGACGTGCACATCCTCGAGGGGCCAGGACTTCCGGTCGGCGTACATGCGCAGCGTGATGGTGGTGCAGGCCGCGAGCGAGGCCCAGAGCATCTCGTAGGGCGTCGGACCCTCGTCGGTGCCACCCAGGTGCTCGGGCTCGTCCAGAACGAAGCGGTGCCCCCGCACCCCGGCCTCCGTGCGGTACCCGGTGGGACCGGTTGCCACCGCAACCTCGCCGGAGTCCGCGGCCACATGGGCGCGGGGGGCTCCCGGAGCCTCCGCCTCGCCTTCTCCGGCGGCGGCATCCAGCGTGCCGCCTGCGGAGCCGGCACCCTCCACTTCGAGCCCGAGGTAGCGGGATGCCCACGCCGCGATGACACGCGCGGCGTATCGGGAGTGCTCGGGATCCGTGAGCAGGTGATCGGCTCCGTCGAGGGCCACGAAGCTCCTCGGATGCCGGGCCGCCGAGAAGATCTTCCCCGCATGGGCCACGGAGACGACCTCGTCATCGGGCGCGTGGAGCACGAGGAGCGGCCGCGCGAGCGATTGCACGGCCTCGTCGAGGCGCGCTTCCGATACATCGTCCACGAATCCCTGCCGAACCGTGAAGGGACGGCCCCCGATGGAAACGAGGGCCTCGCCGCTGGCTTCCAGTTCCTCCAGCTGTCCCTCCATGTGCCCGAGGACATGCGCAGGGTCCGACGGGGCGCCGATGGTCGCCACCGCCCGCACCGAGGGGAGGGCCAGCGCCGCCCGGATCACCGCCGCCCCCCCGAGGGAATGCCCGATCAGGAGCTGGGGCGCGGCCCAGGCCTCGGCCATGTAGCGGGCCGCCGCCACCAGGTCGTCGACATTGGAGGTGAAGTCGGTATCGGAAAAATCCCCCTCGCTCGTGCCGAGCCCCGTGAAGTCGAAGCGGAGGACACCGACGCCGGCCTGGTTCAGGGCCCGCGACAGGTTCACCACCGGCCGCAGGTTCTTGCTGCAGGTGAAGCAGTGCGCGAAGAGGGCCCAGGCCACCGGATCCCCCCCCACCGGGAGATCGACCCGCGCGGCCAGCCGGTCCCCGAAGGCTCCCTGGAAGTGCACGATGTGGGTCTTCATGGGGCAACGGTGTCCTTCCCGGAGTCGCCGGGAGTTGTGGGAGGACGCTCGGCCCGATGCCGCAGGCGTTCGAGCCAGGCGGCACGGGCCACGTCGAGGGTGCGCTGCAGCGTGCGGCGCAGAAGGCGGGGCGTGATTCCGGTCCACCACTCCTCGATCCGGACCGAGGTGCCCCCGTCCGGGAGCGGCAGCAGGCTCCACCGCTGGGCGCCGGTGGCCCCCATCATGCGGAGTGTCCATTCCAGCCGGCCCGGGGAAGTGCCGCCCCCCGGTTCGCGGGCCTCCAGCACCACCGAGCGAATCCGCATCCCGTCGGCGCGCCAGTCCAGTTTCACTCCGGGGGCCGGGGCATCGCCCCGAAGAATCGCAACGTCGATGCCGGGATGCCACGCGGCCCATCGTTCCACGCGGCACAGGAGGTTCCACACCCGTTCCGGGGGGGCCGCCACGTCCACCTCCAGCGCCACGGCCACCGGCGCTGCGAGGTGGCCGCGCTCGAAGGCCCCGGGCTCCGGGGTGGTGGGCTTCCGAACATCCATGGATGGCTCCGCGGCGGGGGGGAGGAAACGAACCCCTCGAAGCTCGACGGGCGGCCCGGACCCCACAAGGCCCGACCGCCCGTCTCGATCCCCAGCCCTGCCGTGCGACGGTCCGGTTCAGCGTCCGAGCCTGCCGGCTACCTGCCGGGGCGCGGCCACGAACAGCCCTTTCGCACCCTTCTCCGCATCGGCAAACTCGTGGTCCACCATGGCGTACATGCCCGGCTCGGGCACGATCCACTCCATGACGGCGCCGTTCGAGGCGCCCAGGAGGACGGTCTGCATCCCCCGCCACTCGTTTTCCACGTTCCCCTCGTACCAGACCCGGTCGAAGATCGCCCCCACCACGTGGAAGCTCGAGACGTCGCTGGGTCCCACGTTCAGCACGTAGAGGCGGACCCGGTCTCCCTCGGTCACCGGGATGGGGTCGGTCCAGTGGCGGGACTGGTGCCCGTTGAAGGCGACGATGAGGGGCTGCTTCAGGGC
>REBP01000145.1 GCA_007692665.1 Gemmatimonadales bacterium
ACTGGCGATCGCGTTCCTGGATCAGGCCACCTTTTTCGGGATCGGCCACCTGATCAGCGAGGCCGTCTTCGTCGGTGGGCTGGCGTGGCTGGAGTGGGTCCAGAGAGAGCAGCTTGCCGGAGGGGTGCGCTGGATTGGAACGGATTCCACGAATTGTAAATGAGATTTACAATCGGTGCATGATCCCTCGCATCCTTCACCCGGTTCTGACCGAGGCCGCTCGATCCATGCCCGTGGTTGCGGTGGTTGGACCGCGACAATCGGGGAAGACCACCCTTTGCCGCGCCGCCTTGTCGTTCTGCCCGCGGCGCGCGGGCCGGTGACGAGCACGCCCCCGGCGCGGCGGAGACGCGCTGCAATCATGGTGTCGACGATGCGAGGTTGCACGGAGGGCCCCCCGGGACACGGACGACGCTTCACTGAGTACCCGCGGGCGGACCAACGAAGCGTACCCACAGCGATTAACGTTTCGTACTCGCATGGCATAACCTCTGGTACTCGCGGCGGACAACACATGGTGCCGGGTCGGTAATGATCCAGGGGCACCCCGCGCCCCCGACTCCCCGCCTCCTACCCATCCACCCCCAGGTCGAACACCCCGTTCGTGATGACGAGCGGCGCCGTGGCCCCGCTTCCGGCCTGGGGCGGAATCGTGAAGGAGAAGGTGCCCACCAGGCGCCCGGATGCCGAGGACTGGACCACGACGCTCCCGGTGGCCCCCGGGGTGTTGGTGTTCCAGCAGCAGGTCGGCTCGGAGGTCGCGGCCCCGTCGGGGCCCCGCACCGCAACGTTCAGGACCCTCGGACCCGATCCCCCAAGGGGGTAGGTCCCTGGCCCGGCAACGTCGCCCAGGGCAATGGTCATCGAATGTCGGGTGTTGCTGGCCGCCACGACGAAGATGCTTGCGGCCCCCGAGGTGGCTACCGTCGCGGCGTTCCAGGCCTGGCCGTTGAGGGTGGCCTGCACTCGATTCCGGCTCCGATTGGCAACCGGCCCCGGCGGTGCCACGATCGAGATCGGAAGATCCACCGAACCGGCGGTGACGGTCCGGGTGCCGGTGGCCGATCCGGAACTCGCCTCGGCGGTGAAGAAGAAGGTGGCGACGAACCGTGAGTCCGTCAGGGTGGTGATCGAGATGCTCCCGGCGGCGCCGCTCAGTGGGGTCCCCCAGCCCCCCGTCGCATCGCTCACGATGGCGCTCCCGCCCGACACGTTGCCCCCGGTGCCCAGAGGGTAGGTCCCCGGCCCCGGGATGTTCATCAGCCAGAGGAAGATGGTCCGGGCGGACGCCCCCGGCTGGGAGGATCCGGTGATCGTGTAGCCGCCGGGGCCGGCGGTCTGGACCGGCGAGGTCAGCGCGCCGGCCCCGCTCTGCCAGGACGTTCCCTCGATGGTGGCCCGCATGCCCCCTCCAGCGGTGTTCCCGGGCCCGTTGCCCGGGCCGGGATCCAGTGGCCCTCCGGAGGCGTCGCCCCCGGAGCACCCGACGAGGAGCGCCAGGCTCCCTGCGAGCGCCAGCGCGAGTGCCGGCGCGAGTGCCGGAGAAGGGGCCGGGGAACTGCGAGGGCGGCGGCCGAGTGCGCGAAGGGGAACGGGGGTCGGAGAGGGGGCTGGCATGGCAGGTTCTCGGCTGGGGTTTGGCGCCCGCCCGGGGACGCCCGGCAGGGTGGTCAGAGCCACATTTCTCCATGCGCAGAAAGCTCGCGAGGAGCGTCATGCGCCCCCCGGCCGGCTCCTCGCGAACGCGGGTCTTTCCGGGCACCGCATCTCCGTCGTATCGTGGTGTTGTTCCCGGCAGGGCCGCCCTCTCCCCGGACCCCTGGATGTCTGACGAGCGTCGTGCACTGGACCACCTCTTCGGCCTGGCCTACGAAGAACTTCGCCGCCTGGCGGGACAGGTCCGCACCGCGGGGGACGGCGAGACGCTGAGCCCCACGGCCCTTGTCCACGAAGCGTGGATGCGCCTCGCAGGGTCGCCCGAACTTGGCGACCTCTCCCTTGTCCACTTCAAGCGCGTCGCCGCGCGGGCCATGCGTCAGGTCCTGGTCGACGCCGCCCGGCGTCGGGGGGCCGGCAAGCGCGGCGGGGGCGCCGCCGCCGTGACCTTCGACGATGACGTCGGCCTTGCCGACCGTCCCATCCACGACCTCCTGGAGCTGGACGCGGCCCTCGGCGAACTCGCACGCATGAGCCCACGCCAGGCGACGCTGGTGGAGGCCCGGTTCTTTGGAGGCATGGAGACCCGGGAGGCGGCCGAGTTCCTGGAGATCTCGGAGGCCACCGCCAACCGGGACTGGCGGGCGGCCAGGGCGTGGCTCTCGGGGCGACTCAGGGAGGAGGCATGAGGCAGCCCCCGGACCCCGAGCGGTGGGAGCGCGTGCAGGCGCTCTTCCACGAGGCACGGACCAGGCCCGAGGAGGAGCGCCGCGCGTGGCTCGAGGACGCGGCGCCGGAGGACCCCACCCTGCGCGCCGACGTCCTCCAGCTTCTCGGCGACGATGCCCGGGAGTGGGGGCTCCTGGACGACGGCGTGGCGTCGGTGGCCAGGCAGATCCTCACGCGCAGGCCCGACCGGGACGTCCGGGGGGAGCGATTCGGCCCCTACCGGATCGTCTCCTTCCTCGGGGAAGGCGGCATGGGGGTCGTGTACCGGGTGGCCCGGGACGACCTCGGCATCGAGGCTGCGCTCAAGCTTCTCCAGGATGCGACGCTTTCTCCCTCCCGGCGGGCCCGCTTCCTCTCGGAGCAGCGCACGCTGGCCCGGCTCCGCCACCCGGGGATCGCCCAGCTCCTCGACGCAGGAACCCTGCAGGACGGTACGCCCTGGTTCGTCATGGAGCTGGTGGATGGCCGGCCCCTGGACGCCTGGCTCAGGGAAGGGGAGCGGACGCTGGATGCGCGCCTTGCCCTCTTCAGGGGAATCGGCGAGGCGGTGCGCCATGCCCACGCCCACGCCGTCATCCACCGGGACCTGAAGCCGTCCAACATTCTCGTCGACGAGGGCGGCACCCCGAAGCTCATCGACTTCGGGATCGCCAAGCACCTCGTGTCCGACGGCTTCACGGTCGGGAGTGAATCGCTGACCCGGACCGGAATGGCGCCCTTCACGCCGGGACATGCCGCCCCGGAACAGCTTCGCGGGGAGGAGGTGGGGATTCACACCGACGTGTACGCCCTGGGGGTTCTCCTCTTCCAGATCCTCGTCGGATCCCCTCCCTTCGACCTGGCCGGCCGCAGCGTGGCCGAGGCCGAGCAGATCCTGGTCCGGGGATCTCCGCCCCGGCCCTCGGAGCGGGCCGCGTCCCTCCGGCTTTCGCGGGGTCGCTGGGCCGACCTCGACGTGCTGTGCGGCGTGGCCATGCACCCGGACCCCGGACGCCGGTATCCCTCTGCCGAGGCGCTTCTCCGGGATCTGGATCACCTTCTCGCCGGGCAACCGCTCGAGGCGAGGCCGGATTCCGTTTCCTACAGGGCAGGAAAGTTCGCCCGGAGGAACCGGCTCCCCCTGGGCGTCGCCGCCGCCGGCCTGGTCCTGCTGGCGGGGCTGTCGGCCGGCTACACACGGTCCCTGGTTTCGGCCCGTGACGCGGCGCTCTCCGAGGCCGCTCGCGCGGAGCGCATCCAGCAGTTCACCCTGAACCTCTTTCGTGGCACCGACCCCGACTTTGCCCCGGCCGAGGGGCTCCGGGTCCTGGACCTGCTGGAGATGGGCGTCCAGGAAGCCCGGGCTCTCGAGGCCGACCCTGGACTCCAGGCAGGGATCTACCTCGCCCTGGGCGAGATCCATCGCCAGATCGGGGCCCTGGAGCGGGCCTCGGAGCTGCTTGCAGCGGCGCTGGAAATCCGCGAACGGCTCCGGGGCGAGTCCCACCCCGAAGTTGCCGAAGCGCGCATCGCCCTGGGGATGCTGAGGGAGGCGCAAGCCGACCTGGATGACGCCGAGCGCCTCACGGCAGGTGGTCTGCAGGTGGCCCGGGCCTCCCTCCCGGCTCGGCACCCCGCCCTGGGGCGCGCGCTGGCGGCGCACGGCCACGTCCTGGAGGCCCGCGGACGCTACGACGAAGCCCTTCCGCTGGTGGAGGAGGCCGTCCGTCTGCATCGGATCGGCGGGAGTGGCTCCCCCGAGCTTGCTTCCGCCCTGGGGCAGCTCTCGAACCTCCACTTCTACCTGGGAAATTACGCCGTGGCGGATTCCGTGTCCCGGGAGACCCTGGACCTCCACCGCCGCCTCTACGGGGACGCCCACCCGGCCGCGGCAGGCGATCTCATCAACCTGGGCGCCATCCGGTTCGAGCTGGGCGATGCCGTGGCCGCCGAGGGGCTCTTCCGGGAGGCCCTGGTGGTGCAGGAGCCCTGGTACGGCCGGAACCACCCCACCACCGTCGCGAACCTGACCATGGTGGGGCGTGCGCTGGTCCGCCAGGAACGCCTCGACGAGGCGAGGGAGATCCTCCGGGATGCGGAAGTCCGAGCCCGGGCCACGCTGGGGAACCACCACCCCCGGGTGGCCTCGGCACTCAACGAACTGGGACTGGTGGCGCAGCTTGGCGGGGAGTGGGATGAGGCGTCCAGGATCTTCCTCGAGGTGGTGGAGATCTACGAGAGCATCTACCCCGAGGGTCACTACTACCTGGGGGTGGCGCGCTCGAACCTGGCAGGGACGCTTCAGGCCGGCGGAGATGCGGCCGGGGCCGAGGCCATGTTCCGGGAGGCGCTGGAGATCTACCGGGCCTTCCTCCCCCCGGGCCACCAGCTCGAGGGGATCGCCTGGATCCGGCTTGGCGGCGCCCTCCTGGCCCAGGGCCGCACCCCGGAAGCCGAGGAGGCGCTTGTCCGAGGCCGCCAGGTCCTCGAGACACAGGGTGCGAGCCCCGCATGGGTCGAGCGGGCGGACGAGCTCCTGGCGCGGGCCCGGTCCACCGAGGGGTGACAGGCCGCCGCCAGGTTCTGCGCATGGGGGAGTGAAGGCCAGATCCTCGCCCACGTGCCGTGGTCGATCCCGTTCCCCCCAGCCAGGGACCTTGCCATGCGCATCCTCTCAACCACCGGTCTCCTCGCCCTTTCCCTCCTTCTCCTCGTCCCCGCCCAGGGGCTCGTGGCCCAGGCGCCGGACGCCCCGCCCCCCGGCTCCCGCCTCGGCGTGGGCTTCCAGAGTTCGTGGCCGGCCTACGGCGTGAGCGGAGTCTACGACGTCAGCGACCGCATCACCGCCCAGGCCGTGGTCGGTGCCTTCGGATCCCTGAGCACGCTCTCGGGGCGGGGGCTGTACCGATTCCAGATCGAGGAAAAGTATTCGACGTACGGTTTCGGTACCGTCGGGGTCTGGCGGCATTCGTTCCGGGGCCTCGGATCCTCGCTCAACGAGACCTCGCCGGGCGTGGGAGGGGGCGCGGGGGTCGAACTGGACTGGCGGCGAATCCTGGATGCCTCGGGCAATGGCTCCGGATTCCCCCCGCTCTTCAGTTCCATCGACCTGGGATTCGTGGCGGCAAGCTTCGACAACTACAACTTCTCCGGTCTCGTCTTCGGGGCAGGCCTCCACTATCGGTTCTGAGGGGGCTGCGGGGGGCGCCCGGGGTCAGGGCCCGGTCCCGCGTCCCCTGCTCTGAGCCGACTCGCCCCAGTTCCCGTCCCGCTCCAGGTTTCCAGCTCGTTACAGGATCCCCTCCCCGGCGAGGCCGAATGCTCGACTTTGCCCGGTAGTCTTCTGCCCCGTCAGGAACCGGGGGGTGTGTCGCCCCCCGGACCTGAGCGGTACTCAGACGAAACCGGGAGGAGCGATGTTGGCATCAGTAATTCGAGCGTTCGTGGGGCTTGGTAGCGCGACCCTCCTGCTGCTGGCCCTTCCGGTCCCCGGATTCCTGCCTGGCGTTCTCGGAGCACAGCAGGCGGTCGTTGTGACAGGCACGGTCGTCGATGCCGTGACCGGAGAGGGCGTTTCCACCGTGCGTGTGGAGCTGGAGGGGGCTGGCCGCAGCGCGGTCACGCAGCCCAACGGCAGCTTTCAGATCGAGGTTCCCGGGCTCGACGCGATCCTGGTCTTCTCGCGGATCGGGTACGAGAGACTTCCCGTCGAACTCGAGGGCCGGACCACGCTTCGGGTGGAACTGGGGCGGAGTTCGATCCAGCTGGAGGAGCTGGTGGTGGTCGGCTACGGCAGCCAGCGACGCCGGGACCTCACGGGGGCCGTGGCCTCGATCTCGCGAGCGGACATCGCGGAACTGCCCGTCTACTCCATCGAGAACCTTCTCCAGGGCATGGCTTCGGGGGTCGAGGTGACTGCGAACGGCTACCGCCCGGGGCAGTCGTCCACCATCCGCATTCGCGGGACCCGGTCACTCTCGGCCAGCAACGACCCCCTCTTTGTCGTCGACGGCGTACCGGTCGAGGGCGGGATCATGGATCTCGCCCCGCAGGATATCGAGTCGATCGAGATCCTCAAGGACGCATCTTCCACGGCGATCTACGGGTCGCGGGGTGCGAACGGGGTCATCCTCATCACGAGCACACGGGGCTTCGAGGGCCCGACCCGCTTCCGGTACAGCGGGTCCGTCGGAACCCAGCGGGCGACGCACAGGCTCAGGATGATGGATGCGGAGCGGTACGCCGAGATGAAGCGGCAGGCAGAAATGCACCAGGGAACGTACACGACCGACGAATCCCTCTTCGAGCCCTTCGAACTCCGGGCGCTGCAGCAGGGAATCTCCGTCGACTGGCAGGACCTCATCTACCGCTCCGGCACGCAGCACGATCACCAGCTCTCCATTACCGGCGGTACGGACCGGACCCGGGTTGCCCTCTCGGGGAGTTACACCGGACACGAGGCCATCGCGGCCAACAACGACTACGCACGCTATTCCAGCCGCGTGAACCTGGATCACCGGGCAACCGATCGGCTCAACCTCGGCGTCTCGGCGCTCTTCAGTCACAGCATCACGCACCAAGGGGGGAGCTTCGGGAACGTGGTGAGGGTGAATCCGATGGCCGAGCCCTGGGATGAGGAGGGCAACCTCGTCTTCCTCCCCGCCGGCGACCCCTTCCAGGAAAACCCCCTCTTCGATTTCGACCGACAGAACCACGAGGACCAGCGGCGGCGGTCCCGGGTGCTTGCGAACCTCTTCGCCGAGGTCGACCTGCGGGACGACCTCTCGTACCGGCTGAATTTCGCCCCCGATCTCTCCTTCGCCCGAAGGGGTCTCTTTCGCGGAAGCGAGACGATCGCGAATGCCCTCGGGCCGGCAGACGCCCGGGTGGAGCATGACAACACCAGGTCGATCCTCCTCGAGCACATCGTGGACTTCAATCGACGCTTCCTGGGGGAGCACCTCTTCCAGGCGACCGGTCTCTACAGCATGCAGCTCTACAACCGGGAAGAGAGCATGCTCGCCGTCCGGGGCCTCCCGTACGAGCACCAGCGCTTTCACAACCTTGGAACGGCCATCGAGACCACGGACCGGTCGAGCCGCCTTCGGGAGTGGGCCCTCGAGTCGTACATGCTGAGGCTCAACTATTCCTACTCCGACCGGTACATCGCCACGCTCACCGGACGGGTGGATGGTTCGTCGCGGCTCGCCGAAGGCAACAAGCATGGTTTCTTCCCCTCGGCCGCCCTCGCCTGGAGGGTGATCGACGAGCCCTTCCTGCAGGATCTCGAGAGTGTCTCGGAACTCAAGCTCCGGCTCAGCTACGGAATGACGGGAAACACGGCGATCCAGCCCTACCAGACCCAGGGCGGGCTGTCGAGGACCCCCTACAACTTCGGGGGACGGAGCGTCTTCGGGTTCGAGAACCGGGACATCGCGAACCCGAGTCTCCAGTGGGAGACGACGACGCAGCTCAACCTCGGCGTCGACGTCGGCCTCATGGACAATCGCTTCGCCGCGGCCATCGAGGTCTACCAGGCCGACACGGACAACCTTCTCATGGCCCGTGCGCTGCCGGCGACCTCCGGGTACTCGAGCATCATCGAGAACGTCGGGTCGACCCGGAACCGGGGGGTCGAGCTGTCCCTTTCGTCGGTCAACTTCACCACGGCCGGTGGCCTGACCTGGAGCACCAACCTGAATGTCGCCGCCAACCGGAACCAGATCACGAGTCTCTACGGGGGGCTCGAGAGCGACCCGGGGAACGGCTGGTTCGTCGGGTCATCGATCAACTCGCATTTCGACTACCAGTTCGACGGGATCTGGCAGCTCGACGAGGCAGAGGAGGCGGCAAGGTACGGTTTCCAGCCCGGCGACATCAAGCTGCGGGACCTGAACGGGGATGGCCGCATCTCGAGCGAGGATCGGGTCATCCTCGGGAGCCCGGACCCGAGCTGGACGCTGGGCATGACCAACCGGGTCCAGTACGGTCCTCTCGACGTCTCGGCCCTGGTCTACACGGCCCAGGGCGTGATGGTCAACAGCGGGGCCTACGGCGCCAGCGTGAACCCGCTCCGAGCGCGGTACAACAGCCGGGACGTGGATTTCTGGACGCCGGACAATCCCTCGAACGAGTATCCGCGGCCCCAGTACGAGAACCGGGGTTCCTTCCAGAACGCGCTGAACTATCGCGACGGCTCATACCTCCGGGTACGCAACATCACCCTCGGATACAGGGCGCCCGGGGGCGTGCTGAGCCAGTTCGGCCTGGCCGGCGCACGCGCCCACTTCACGGCCCAGAACCCCTTCACCTTCACGAGCTTCGAAGGCTATGACCCCGAGGGGGCGACAGGGAGCAGCATGCCCAACTACCGGACGTTCATGATCGGCGTCGAAATCAGCCACTAACACAGCGAGAGGATGATGGGATTCATCATGACGGACCGGAAGAGAGAAACCCCCGGAAGGGGCACGAGGCGCCTCGGGCTCTGGCTCGCATTCCTCGGAATGACGGCTGGGGGATGCGTGGACCTCAACGAGAACGTGGTCTCGGGGATCACGGCTCCGCAGTACTTCGGGACGGTGGCGGGGTTCGAAGACGCCGTCGTCGCGGCGTACCAGCCGCTGCGCACGTACTACGGGAGCCAGAATGGCTGGGTCATGTCCAGCATCGGTACCGACCTCTGGAAGGACGGGAGCCTCAACCAGGACTGGTACAACCGATACACCGCAGGTCTCAATGGCAGCAGCCCCTTCGTGACGAACGTCTGGAACGGCATGTACCGCGGCATCAACAACGCCAACACGGTCATCGCCCGGGCCGACAACGTGGACGGCCTCAGCGCCTCGCTCCGGGATGTCCGGGTGGCGGAAGCCCGTTTCCTGAGAGCCCACTACTACTACCTCCTGGTGATGCACTACGGCCCGGTTCACCTGACGCTCGAGGAGACGATCGGCGTCGAGACCGAGGCAAACCGGACCTCCGAGGAGGAAATCTTCGCCGTGATCCTCGACGATCTCGAGTTCGCCGTCCAGCACCTGCTGGTGACACCGGACGACTGGGGCCGGGCAACCCGCGAGGCCGCCCGCCACATGCTGGCCAAGGTTCACCTCGTACTCGGCAACTGGGAGCAGGCGGCGGAGTACGCGCAGGCCGTCATCAACTCGGGAACGCACGCCCTTCTCGACGATTTCAACGACGTCTGGGACCACGACAACGAACAGCACGCCGAGGTGATCTGGTCCGTCCAGTACACCGACGACCTGAACGCAAATGGTGGCGGCAACTGGGGTCACCTGGGCTTTCTTGCCCGGTACGACCAGGTCACCGGCATGGTTCGGGACCTGTGGAATGGACGCCCCTTCAGCCGGCTGCGTCCCACGACCTACATGCTGACCGAGGTGTTCGGCAACGATCCCGGGAATGGCGGCGTCAACGTCGAGAACGACGTTCGCTACCATGCGAGCTTCAACGAAGTGTTCCTCTACAACGACCCCGCCGGCCTTCCGCCCGGGGCCGCTCTCGGCGACACGGCTGCCTGGTTCACTGCGGACTGGCGGGTTCAGGAGATGTCGGCGGAAGAGCGTGCGTCAGCCCCCTATCTCCTTCTGGGCGTCGACGACTTCACGATCCGCTGGTACCCCTCCCTCACGAAGGTTCGTGACCGGAATCGAGCCCACTTCCAGGACGCGGCAGGCTCGCGCGACCAGTTCGTGATGCGGCTTGCCGAGACCTACCTCATCGCTGCCGAGGCGCTGATGATGATGGGGCGCTCCGGGGAGGCTGCCATGCATTTCAATGCGGTCCGGGCCCGCGCGGCCTATCCCGGCCGGGACATTCCCCTGATCACCCCCGGGGAACTCGACATCGATGCGATCCTGGACGAGCGAGCCCGGGAGCTGGTGGGGGAGCAGCATCGATGGATCGACCTCAAGCGCACCGGCACGCTGGTCGAGCGGGTCCGGATGCACAACCCGTTCGCCACCGGCAACATCCAGGAGCACCACATGCTCCGCCCGATCCCCCAGACCCAGATCGATCGAACGAGCAACAACTACTCCCAGAATCCCGGATACTGACCCGATCCCCGCGCTGAAGGAATGCCGATGAATCCCTGGACCCTGAACCACCCCCGTCTCCAGCCGGGCTGTCGGGGGGCCTGGGCGAGGATGGCCCCCGCCATCTCGGTCGTTCTGGCCCTGCTCCTCGGCGGACCTCCCCTCCTCGCCCAGGGGGGGAGTGGGAGTCCCATGGGCCTCCTCCTCACGTGGCAGCAGGATCCTCTTACCACGATGACCATCGACTGGCACACGGGTGCCACCTCCACCCCCCAGGAGGTCCGGTACCGAAGGGTGGGTGCATCCGATTGGAACGCGGGACCGACCCCGGAGGAATTTCCCTTTCCCCATGTCGAGGACGCCAGGATCCACCGGGTGGAACTCGTGGGACTCGAGCCTGGATCGCTCTACGAGTTCAACCTTTCCGAAGGCGGGCGCAACTACCGGTTCCGCACGATGCCGCAGGATCTCCAGCGTCCGGTTCGCTTCGCGTCGGGTGGGGATGTCCGGCACGAGCGGGAAATGATGGAGCGCATGAACCGGGTGGTCACACCCTACGATCCTGACTTCATCCTCTGGGCCGGGGACCTGGCGTACGCGGACGGATTGCCCGAGCGAGCCTATCGCTGGGTCGATTTCCTGGACGTCATGATGCGAACGCTCATCACGGCCGAGGGGCGCGTGATTCCGGTCCTGGCCGCGCCCGGCAATCACGAGGTGCGAGGGGGCTACTACCGGAACTCGGACGCCTGGGAGCCGGGACCCGAATGGCAACGGGAGTTCGCACCCTTCTACTACGCGCTCTTTGCATTTCCGGGGCATCCCGGCTACGGCGTGCTCGACTTTGCGGACTACCTCTCCATCGTCCTGCTGGACACGGACCACACCGGGCCGATGGCGGGTGATCAGACCGAGTGGCTCCGGACAACGCTCCGGGACCGGACGCACGTTCCCCATGTCTTCCCCACCTACCACGTTCCGGCGTATCCGTCGGTACGCAGCCCCGATGGAGGCGTCTCCACGCAGGTCAGGGAGACCTGGTCGCCCCTCTTCGAAGCGTTCGGAGTGCGCGTGGCGTTCGAGGCTCATGATCACGCATTCAAGCGCACGCATCCCATCCGGGCTGGAGCGGTGCACCCGGCCGGTGTCGTCTACATGGGAGATGGCGCCTGGGGGGTCCGAAACCGGATCATCGGCGCGAGCCACTCGGAGCCCGCGTGGTACATTGACCGGGCCCTCACGGATCGCCACTTCAGCCTGGTCACCCTTCATGGTCCACATCTTCACATCCTCACGGTGAACGAGGACGGACGGGTCATCGACGAGTTCCCCGAGGCGCCGACCATGCCCAGGTGACCTCCCGGCCACGTTGGTCGTGGTGGTCCTGTGGCGCCTTCCGTGCGACCTTACGGCAGGATGAGTGGTTCGGTGGCCCCGTGGCGTGCCCAGCCAGGCGACGGCGCTCGACCGAGCGTACCCGGGAAGGGGAGTACCTGCCATGCCGACCATCGACCGCATCCTGGAAGAACAGGCCCGGATCGCCGGCATCGCCATCGAGGAGCTGGAGAGCGAGCAGTCCATCGTCTACCTCGTGGACGCCAGCCTCCGGCTGATCTACTGCAACCCCGCCTGGGACCAGTTCGCCATCCGGAACAATGGCGACGGGCTCCAGTGGAACCGCCCCCGGGGAAGTGGCCTTCTCGAGGCCATCGCGACGCCTCTCCGTCCCTTCTACGAGGAGGGGTTCCGAAAGGTCAGGGAGACCGGGGAGACCTGGGAGCACAACTTCGAGTGCAGTTCCAGCGAGCTGTACCGGGTCTATCACATGCAGGTGAGGCCGCTGGAGGCGACAGGTGGCTTCATCGTCATCAACTCGCTCCTGGTGGAAACGCCCCATGGCGAGGACCGGGAGGCCATGCCCGGGGTGGCAGACCTCTACCTGGGGCAGGAAGACATCGTGACGATGTGCTCCCACTGCCGGCGGACCCGGACGAGTGACGGGAGCCAGCGGTGGGACTGGGTGCCCCGGTACCTCGAGGCGCCCCCGGAGCGGGTCTCCCATGGACTCTGCACAAGCTGCGTCGGGTATTTCTATCCCTGACGCCTGGCCCGCATCGCCCCCACGAGGGGGAGCGCCAGGACCGCCAGGGTAACGCCCCAGATTCCCACCGCCAGGGGCGAGGAAACGAGGACGGACCAGTCTCCTCCCCCGAGGGCCAGGGCGCGCCGAAGGTTCTTTTCCATGAGGGGCCCGAGAACCAGCCCGAGGATCACCGGCGCCAGGGGAATCCCGACCTTGCGGAAGCCGTAGCCGGCCACCCCGAAGCCCACCATCAGGAAGAGGTCGAACACGCTCCCGTTCACCGCGTAGACCGCGACGCAGCCGAGGGCGGCGATCCCGGGCACCAGGATCCACCGGGGGACCGACAGCACGCGGACGAAGACCCGGACCAGCGGAAGGTTCAGCGCCAGGAGAAAGAGGTTCCCGATGTACATGGAGGCGACGAGCCCCCAGAAAACCTCGGGATTCCGCTCCAGGAGCAGGGGTCCGGGTGTCACGTTGAGCCCCATGAGGGCCCCCAGGAGCACGGCGGTGGTGGCGCTTCCCGGCACCCCCAGCGTCAGGAGCGGAATCAGTGCGCCCGTTGCCGCGGCATTGTTCGCGGCTTCCGGCGCGGCCACCCCGCGGAGGTCACCCTTGCCGAAGGTCCCCTCCCGGTCCGAAATTCGCTGCTCGGCACCGTAGGCCACGAAGGTGGAGACGGTCCCCCCGGCCCCGGGAAGCACCCCCATCAGGAACCCGATGACGCTCCCCCGGAGCATGGACCACCCGGAGAAGGCCAGCTCCTTCATCGTCAGGCCTACCCGCCCGACACGGGTCGCGGCGGCTTCCCCCGCCCCGGTTCGCTCGAGGAGGAGGAACACCTCGCTGATGGCGAACAGCCCGATGGTGACCACCACGAAGTCGAGCCCGTCCAGGAGCCTGAGCTCCCCGAAGGTGAATCGGGCCACGGAGCTGTTGGGGTCGAGCCCGACCGACGCCAGGAGGAGTCCGACGCCGGTGGCCACCAGCGCCTTCGGGAAGCTGCCCCCCGAGAAGCTCGAGAGGGCCGCAAAGGCAAGCGCCATGAGGGCGACATACTCCGCCGGCCCGAACCGGAGCGCCCACGAGGCCAGGAGCGGAGCCAGCAGCACGAGGCCGAAGATCGAGAGCGTTCCACCCACGAAGGAGGCGATGGCCGCGGTGGCCAGCGCCGGGCCGGCCTTTCCCTGCTGCGTCAGCGGGTAGCCGTCGATGGCGGTGACCACCGACGACGTGGTGCCGGGCACGTTCAGCAGGATCGTGCTGATGGAATTGCCGTACTGGGAGCCGTAGTAGATCCCCGCCAGGAGGATCAGCGCCGACTCCGCCGGAAGCCCCACGGCGAAGATCACCGGGAGGAGGATGGCAATGGCGTTGATGGGCCCGATGCCCGGGAGCATCCCCACCACCGTTCCCACCCCCACGCCCCCCAGGGCGAAGGCCAGGTTCAGGGGACGCAGCGCCACGGCGAACCCCTCCAGAAGGAGGCTGAAGCTGCTCATCCGCCCCCTCCGGCCAGGAAGAGCCGACCCAGGGGAAGGGGCACGCTCAGCAGGTACACGAACAGAAGGTACATGGCCGCCGCGAGGCCGAGCGATGCGGCGGCCGAGGGTACCGCGCGCCCCCCGAAAAGGCGGGCCAGCACCCACATGACCCCGGCCGTGGTGGTGATGAAGCCGAGCAGGGGGAGGAGGACGGGGTAGAGCCCGAGCGCCACCAGCGCCAGGAGGAAAGGCCGAAGCCGTCCCGAGGGGAGCGACGGTCCCGCCCTCTCCTCGGGCCGGAGGAGCATGAAGGTCGCCCCCACCGCGATGAGCCCCGCCGCGACCCAGGGGAAGGCCCGGGGACCCACCGGGTCGGCGATGAAGTTCACCGTGTACCCCCGGGCCAGCCACGCCGCGACTGCGGCCAGGACCAGGAGTCCCGCGCCGGCAACCCGGTTCACGGGATGAGACCCATGGAACGGGAAAGGGCCCTGAATTCCCGGACCTGTGCCTCGACGAAGGCCTCGAACTCCGGTCCGGCCAGGAAATACGGGTCGAGGCGGGTCCGTTCCAGCTCCCGGGCCCAGGCCTCGGACCCTGCCGCCTCCCGCAGCGTCTCGATCCAGGCCTGGTAGCGTTCCTCCGGCACGTCCGGCGGGACGTAGAACCCCCGCCAGGTCACCCAGTCCACCTCGTACCCGGCCTCGCGGGCGGTGGGGACCGCGGCGAGGGCGCCGCCCACCCGCTCGGGAGCCAGGACCGCCAGGACCCGGAGGTTGCCGGCCTCCACCTGCGCCTCGACCTGCGTCACATCTCCGGAAAAGAGCTGCACGAAGCCCCCCAGGAGCGCCGTCATGGCCTCGCCGCCCCCGTCGAAGGGGACGTAGCGCACCGCAAGGGGATCCACGCCGGCCTCACGCGCCAGGAGCAGCATCTTCATGTGATCCTGCCCGCCCACGGCGCTCCCCCCGCTCACCGTGAGGCTCCCGGGATCCGCCCGCCATGCCGAAAGCAGGGCATCCAGGTCTTCCCACGGTGCGTCGGGCGAGACGGCCACCACGCCGTGATCCGTGGCAATGGCGCCAAGCCAGCGGACATCCGTCTCCACCAGGTGGGCGAACTGCCCCTGGGCCAGGCGGAGGACGGTGGCGGGGCTCGCGGCCACCACCACGTTCCCGTCACCTCGCCGCTGGGCCACCGCGTTGGCGTAGGCGATCCCGCCCCCGGCGCCCGGGATGTTCACCACCCGCACCATTCCCGGCGCCAGCCCGAGCTCCTGGAGAGTGCGGGCCAGGGCGCGACAGGTCAGATCCCACCCGCCACCCGCCGCCGCCGGGGCGACACACTCCCACCCTCCCCCCTGGCGGGGCTCTTCGCATCCGGCGAGGGCAAGCACGCCGAAGAGCGCCGCCGGCATGCGGAAGCGACCCATCCCGCAGCGGCGGCGGCGATTACAGGGTTCGGCAGCCACGTCGCTCATCGGTGCATTGCTTCTCTCCAGGGGCCGCCGTAACGTCAGCTCGGGGTTACCTCACCGCCGGGACGTTACGCCCATGAGACCGATCCGTCGAATCTCCGCCGCATGCATGCTTGCCCTCCTCACGGGCGGGTGCTTCTCCTACGTGCCCGTCGAGACGTCGGAGGTTCGCACGAGCGACGTGATCCGGGCCCGGATCTCGGCGGCGCAGGCCGAGGAACTGGAACCCATTCTGCAGCGGCAGACCCGGGAAGTCGAGGGGCGAGTCCTCGGCGTGTCTCCGGATTTCATGATGCGGGTCCCGGTCCAGTCCCAGCTGCAGGGCGCGTCGGTCCAGACGCTGCACCAGCAGGTTCGCATCCCCCCGTCCGAGATCTCCTTCGTCGAGCTCCGGCAACTGGACCGGACCCGGACCGGTTTCCTCGCGGCGGGTTCGACCGCCCTCCTCGTCCTCGTGCTGCGGCGCGCCTACGGCGGAGAGAGCGGCGGCGACTCGAGGGAGGTCCCCCCGACCCCCGGTGAGATCCGCATCCCCGTCTCCCTTCCCTTTTCGGCAATGACGGGGAGCGGCGGGAGGTGAGGGCCTGGCGGGGCGTTCCGGGTGCATGCGCAGCCGTGATGCTGGGCATCGCGATCCTTCCGGGGTGCCAGGACACGGGGGTCGAGGTGGGTTCACCGCTGGCGGTGAGCCTGGAGGTAGACCACGACACCCGCGTGGCGGAGCAACCCTTCGAGTTCCGGCTCGAGGCCCGGGGCCGCAGGCTGGCCGTGGCCCTCGTGCAGTTCGGCGACGGGTCGGCCGACACCATCGAGGCCTTCGGTGCGCAGTCCCTCGGGCACACGATCACCCGCGCGTACGATCAGCCCGGGAGCTACACCGTCATCGCCGAGGTGGAAGACCTTCTCGAGGGTTTCGCCCGGGACTCGCTGGTGGTGGAGGTGACCCCGTCCCCCTGAGGGCGGGGCTCCGAATTCTTCCTGACATGCTCCTGCCCGGGAATGACGCGCAAATCACCCGATTCTTGCGATGATTGACAAGGCGCCGGAATGGGGCGCATTCTGGGAGTGAAGCCGGGCTCGTCCCCCCGTGCACCGGGGGGTCTGGTCGTGTTCTGGGTTCACTCGCAGCGCAGGAGGTAAGGGGAAATGTATGCATCCAACGTTCGAGCAGGTGGGTGGGAACGCGCAGGAGGGGGAGGGGCCGGGACCGCCCGACGCGCCTTGCTCCCGGGTCGGGTGGGGCGGTGGGGAGGAATTTTCGCCGCGGCGGCCGTGCTCCTCCTCCTGACCGCCCCCGCCTCGCAGGCCCAGAACACGGTGAGCATCACCGGGGTGGTGACCGATGCCGCCTCCGGGAATGCCGTGGGCCAGGCACAGGTCTACCTGGTGGGCACCGGGCTCGGCACCCTCACGAACCCGTCCGGGCGCTACACCATCGCCAATGTAACGCCCGGCAGCTACACGATTCGTGTGGAGCGCATCGGGTTCCAGACGATGAACCGTGAGGTGGAGGTGGCGGCAGGCGCGCCCTTCACCGCCGATTTCCGGCTCGTTTCGCAGGCGCTGGGGCTGGATGAGCTCGTGGTGACCGGGACCGCCGGGGCCGCCCGTCGCAGGGAGATCGGCAACACCGTGAGCCAGATCGACATGACGAACGTCATCGAGCCCCCGGTGAACCTGGATGCGCTCCTCCAGTCCCGGGTCACCGGCATGACCGTCACGCCGGGATCCGGTTCCATCGGGAGCGGCTCGCAGATCCGTCTCCGCGGGAACGTTTCCGTGGCCATGAGCAACCAGCCCATCGTGTACGTGGACGGGGTAAGGGTGCGAAGCGACGGATATGCCAAGAACGTGCCGAACACCGGATTCCAGAGCCGGAGCAACAACGACGTTTCCTCCCCGTTGAACGACATCAACCCCGGCGACATCGAGCGCATCGAGGTCATCAAGGGCGCGGCCGCCACCACCCTCTACGGGACCGAGGCCGCGGCCGGCGTGATCCAGATCTTCACGAAGCGGGGACGGCCGGGGGCCGCCCAGTGGACCTTCCAGATCGACCAGGGCGTGGCCCGGGTCCTCCCCTTCGGCCCCAGCACGGCGGACCGCCCGCCGTCGCAGCCCGAGCAGACCTCTGCGGGCGGGACATCGGAATACCTCTTCATCGACCCCTGGCTTCGGGACGCCTGGCAGCAGCGCTACTCCCTCTCGGTGGCCGGCGGCCGGGAAGACTTCCAGTACTTCCTTTCCGGGACCCTCACCGACAACGAGGGCGTCCTGCCCAACGACAAGGAGGACAAGTCCAACTTCCGGGGGAACTTCGTCTTCGCCCCCCTCCCGTCGCTGCAGTTCCAGTGGAACACCGCCTTCAACAACACCGAGATGTCCTACACGGCGGTGGGGAACAACGCCCACGGCCTCACGCTCAATGCCTTCCGGAGGGACCGGAACTATGCCTCCTCGGAAGATCGGGAGGCGATCGACCCCCTCCTGAACCAGGAAATCACCACCCAGATCGAGCACCTGATCACGGGGCTCACCGCCACCTGGACGCCGATGGCGAGCCTGACCAACCGGCTCACGGTGGGATACGACCTGGCACAGCAGAACAATCGGAACCTGCGCCCCTTCGGCTTCGCCCTCGCGCCTACCGGGATCCTGGCCGACCGGCGGCACCGCTTCTCCACCCTGACCGTGGACTACGTAGGGAGCTACAATCTCCCCATCACCTCCGACTTCCGTACCGGGATCTCCTGGGGTGGGCAGATGGTGGAGACCGAGACCGAGGAGACGGGGGCCTACGGAGAGAACTTCCCGGGCCCGGGGCGCCCCATCGTGGATGCCGGGGGCACCACCCTGGGCTTCGAATCCCGGCAGCGCGTGATCAACGCGGGCTTCTTCGGCCAGACGCTCTTCGACCTGAGGGACAAGTACTTCCTGACCCTGGGCCTCCGGGTGGACGGAAACAGCGCCTTCGGAGAGAACCTGGGGCTCCAGACGTACCCCAAGGTCAGCTTCTCCTGGGTCACCTCCGACGAGGGCTTCTGGAACCCGGACTGGGGTCAGCTCAAGCTCCGTGCGGCCTGGGGGCAGTCCGGCCGGGCACCGGGAGCCTTCGACGCCGTGCGGACCTACAACCCCGTCGGCTGGGGACAGGATCCGGCCTTCTTCCCCCTGAACGTGGGGAACCCGGACCTGGGCCCGGAACGCACCGCCGAGCTCGAGTTCGGCTTCGACGGGTCCTTCCTGGATGACCGGGTGTCGGTGGACTTCTCGGTCTACGACGCGCGCACCACCGATGCGCTGTTCAACGCCCGTCAGATCCCCTCCTCGGGCTTTCTCCAGAGCCAGCTCGAGAACGTGGGCGAGATCCGGAACAGCGGGGTCGAGCTGTCGGTTCTCACCACCGTGCTTCGCCGTTCGAACCTGAGCTGGGACGTGGGGGGCAACTTCTCCACGGTGAACTCGGAGGTTGTGAGCCTGGGCGGGGCCCCGGCGTTCTCCCTCGGTGACTTCGGCTGGGTGGTGGAGGGTGCGCCGGTGCCGGTGATCCGGGCGCGCTGCGTGCTGAACGCGGGGGAGCTTGCCGCACCCCAATACCAGGAAGACTGCGAGATCGGGCCGGCCAATCCCACCCGCATCATCGGAGGCAATACCACGCTCCGGCTCCCTCACGGGATGCAGGTCTCCATGCGGGGCGAGTACCAGGGAGGCCACTACATCTACGACCTGGCCGCCTTCAACGCGGTGACCCGGTCCGTGATCTGGGCCGGATGCTACAACGTCTACGCCATCGTGGAGACGCAGGGCGTGGACATGGTCCCCGCCGAGGAGCGGGCCCGCTGCCTCCTCCCGACACGTGCGGACCACCATATCTATCCGTCGGACTTCTTCAAGATCCGGGAGCTGAGCTTCCAGGCTCCCGTCCCTGAAAACCTCGTGCCCGGGAGCGCCCGGGCCACGCTCACCCTGGCCGGCCGCAACTTCTACCGCTGGACCCGGGAGGAATTCCGCACCTTCGATCCGGAGATGTCCAACAACTCCGGCTTCGAGGCGTCCGTGCGTTCGATTTCCGAGCACGTTCCCGCGCCGTCCGTCTGGACGGCCTCCCTCCGGGTCACCTTCTGATGAGGAGCACGACGATGAATCGAGCAGACCGCCAGAGGGTTTCCGGTGTGCGCGGTGGAGGGCTTCTTCTCCTGGTGGGCGTGGGTGTCGCCCTGGCCGGATGTGACTTCGAGGTGACGAACCCGGGTCCGATCCAGGAGGAATTCCTGAACGAGGAGCTGGCCCAGCCCGCAATCGTGAACGGCATGGGGCGGGCGCTGGCCCAGGGCATGAACTGGCTGGCGTACACCGGGGCGGCGGTTTCCCGGGAGATCCACCCGGCCGGCTCCACTGCGGCCTTCGGGATCGCCAACGAGTGGGCCGCCGGGCAGCTGGAACCCACGGACCGCATTCTCAACACGCACTGGGAGCAGTCATCCCGCGCCCGGTGGCTGGCCGAATCCGGGGTGGCCCGCATGGTGGAGCTGGGGTCCGCGGCGGATCTTCTGACCCAGGGACGTCTCTGGGCGGGGTACGCCAACCGCCTCATGGGCGAACACTACTGCGAGGCGGTGATCGACGGCGGAAGCATCCAGTCGCGGGAAGAATACCTGAACCGGGCCGAACGCTACTTCAGCGAGGCCATCGAGAGCGGCACCGGCAATCGGCGCCTCGCGGCCCTTGCCGGACGGGCCTCCATCCGGATGCACCTGGGGAACTGGTCCGGGGCGGCCGCGGACGCCGCCCAGGTTCCCATCGCGTTCGAATACCGCATCCCCTACTACAGTGTTGGCGCCGACGACCAGCGGAACCGCATCGCCTGGGCCTCCGCCGGCACGCCATACAAGGCCCACACCGTCTGGAACACGGTCTACGAGCCGATTGCGCTGAGCCCCGAGAATCCCGGCGGCGACCCCAGGGTGGAGTACTCGTACACGCCCGGCGAGGTCGGTGACGCCGCCATCAACTGCTGCGGGCCGGTCCCCTTCAAGAGGCAGCGGAAGCACGCCACCGACGCGGCTTCGATCCGGCTGTCGTCCGGTCGGGAGATGCGGCTGGTGGAGGCGGAGGTCGCCCTCATCGGGGACAACTGGCAGGGTGCGCTCCAGATCATCAACGAGGTGCGAGCCTACGCCGGCGTGGATCCGGTGCAGGCGGCGAACGCCGGCGAGACCTGGACCCGCCTCAAGCGGGAGCGGGGGATCGAGCTCTGGCTCGAGGGGCGCCGGATCGGCGACCTCTACCGGTGGAACCAGCAGAACCGACCCGGCGAGTTCGGGGCCCTGGAGACCCCGGGGGGCGGCTCCAACCTGGAGCGCCAGGATCTGTGCTTCCCCATCCCGCCCTCGGAGCGGGAGACCAATCCCAACGTGCCGCTGAACTGAGTCGAACCCCGCCTCCCCCGGGATCCCGGGGGAGGTGGGGGGCGGGCGGTCCGGCATGGAATCATGGGCAGCGCGGGAGCCTGACACCTGGCGCCTCGTCGCGGGTAGCCCGCCGCCATGAACCGGCCCATCGACCCAGCCCATCAGCATCGGCGCGACGCGCTCTTCCTCGCGCTCTGCGCCATCTTCCTCACGGCACTCGTCATGGGGAACATCATCGGGACCACGAAGTTCGTGACCCTCTTCTCGGTGACGTTTCCCACCTGGATGCTGGGGCTCGTGCCCGAAATCGTCCGGGATGGGCGCACCTGGAGCATGGTGGTTCCGGTGGGCGTCATCGCCTTTCCGGCCACCTTCCTCGCCACCGACCTCGTGTCGGAGCTCTTCGGCCGGAAGAAGGCCCAGCTCCTCGTCTGGGTCGGGTTCGGGATGAACGTCTTCCTGCTGGCGGTGATGACGATCAATCACCTCCTCCCCGATGCCATGGGCGTGAGCGGGGGGACAAGCCTCTTCGAGGGGGTCTACGGCTTCATGGTGGCCAACGTGGTGGCCAGCATGATCGCCTACCTGGCGGCCCAGTTCATCGACGTGCGGCTCTTCCACTTCTGGAAGAAGGTGACGAACGGCAGGCACCTCTGGCTCCGGAACAACGCGTCCACCATGGTGAGCCAGCTCGTGGATTCCACCGCCATCCTCACGATCCTGTACCTGGCGGGGAACCTGGGCGACGCGGTGACGGGGGTCGGCACCCTGGTCATCCTCATTCTGAACTCCTACCTCTTCAAGGCCATGGCCGCGGCCCTCGACACCCCGCTCATCTACCTGGGCGCGTTCCTCTTCCGGAACTACGAGGAGGATCCGGATGGTCACCCCTTCTTCGAAAAGGGCCCCGTCAGGCTCGCAGGTGGTCCGGCTGCCACGTCCGGATCTCCCTCTTGATGGCGTCGCCGGAAGCGAGTTCGCCTTCGAGAGCCCGCCGGACCAGCACCGGGAGCTCCACATCCGCGGCAAAACGGAGCGCGATGAGATGACGACGTGGGAGTTCGCCCACCCGGTCGGCGAGTTCCGGAGGAAGGACGCCCCTCAGGCGGATGAGCATCTCGAGACGGATGACCCGGTCCTGAACCGTCAGGGCCATGAGTCGGGACGAGACTGCCAGCGCCACGAGTCCGAGCCCCAGCACGACCTGGAAACCCGTCTCCACCGAGGGATCCCGAGCGAGGCCAGCGAGCGCGTAGACGAGCCAGGCCAGGAGGAGCGGAGTGGCCACGAAATGATGCAGCGGATTGAGGCGGCGGTGAGAGGCGTAGTCCTGGGGGGCTTCGCGAGAGGCCATGGTCGGCGGGCGTCCGGGTGGGGGGAGCGTGCGGCGAGAGCGCTGGCGGTTACCCGGGGGCGTTCACCCGGGTCCCACCTCCCGCCGCCCCGTCCCACCGCAGCAGCCCCGGGGGGGGTCCTGTCGCGGCGTGCCGGAAGACCGCATCATGAAGGGAGGGACCCCAGGGAACGTCCAGCCCGCCCGGTAAGGCAGGGATCGCCGCCTCTCCAGCCCAGGAGCGCACGAATGTCTTCCACTGCCGAGGGAATCCGACAGTCCCGCGAGGTCGCCGAGTCAGCCCGGGAGAAAGGCTGGGAGAAGGCCAGCTTCATGCGGGACTTCTTCCAGGGGCGCTTCCGCCTCGACCTCCTCCATCCGCTGCCACCCCCCGATCCCGAGGAGCAGGCCCGGGCCTCGCCGTTTCTCGCTTCCCTCGAGGCCTTCGCAAGGGACCACCTGGACGGCGACGCCGTGGACCGGGACGGGTGGGTGCCCGAGCAGGTGCTGGACGGACTCCGGGAGCTCGGCGCCTTCGGCATCAAGATCCCCGAGCGCTACGGGGGGCTGGGGCTGTCCCAGCTGAGCTACGCCCGGGCCCTGGGGATCGTGGCCGGTCGCTGCGCATCCACCGGGGCCTTCCTTTCGGCCCACCAGTCCATCGGCGTGCCCCAGCCCGTTCTCCTCTTCGGGACGGATGCCCAGAAGGAGCGCTGGCTCCCCCGCATCGCCAGGGGGGCCCTATCGGCCTTCGCCCTCACCGAGCCCGAGGTGGGATCGGACCCGGCGAACCTGGCCACCGAGGCGCGCCTCTCCGACGACGGGAGCCACTGGATCCTGAATGGCGAGAAGCTCTGGTGCACGAACGGTCCGCGGGCCGAACTGCTGGTCGTCATGGCCCGGACCCCTCCCCGCGAGGGGGTGCGGGGAAAGCGGCCCATCACGGCCTTCGTGGTGGAGCGGTCGTGGGAGGGGGTGGAGGTGGCCCATACCTGTCACTTCATGGGGCTGAAGGGGATCTCCAACGGGGTCCTTCGCTTCAGCGACGTGAAGATCCCGCTGGACCACGTTCTGCTGGGCGAGGGCGAGGGGCTTCGTCTGGCCCTCGTGACCCTCAACACCGGCCGCCTGTCCCTTCCGGCCTTCTGCGCCACGTCGGGGCGCCTCCTGCTCGAGATCTCCCGCCGCTGGGCCGCCTCCCGGGTCCAGTGGGGCCAGCCGGTGGGGAGGCACGACGCCGTGGCCCAGAAGCTGGGCCGCATGGCTGCCGATACCTACGCCATGGAGGCCGGCATGGAGCTCACCTCCCGGATGGCGGACCTGGACACCTTCGACCTGCGGCTGGAGGCGGCCCTGACCAAGCTCTGGCACACGGAGACTGCGTGGCGCGTGGCCAACGACGCGCTCCAGATCCGGGGTGGGCGAGGGTACGAGACCGCCGATTCCCTCCGGGGACGGGGAGAGGAGGGGATCCCGGTGGAGCGGGCCCTCCGGGACCTTCGCATCAACCTCATCTTCGAGGGCACCTCCGAGATCATGCGCCTCTTCATCGCGCGGGAGGCCGTGGATCCGCACCTGCAGGTGGCGGGGGATCTCGTGGATGCGAAGGCGCCGCCCTCGAAGCGGCTGCAGGCCCTGGGGCGCGCAGGGGTCCACTATGCCGGATGGTACCCGACGCGATGGGTGGGCTGGGGGTGGTGGCCCCGGTACGGGGAGTTCGGACGGCTGGCTCCCCAGCTTCGCTTCGTGGAACGGACCTCGCGAAGGCTGTCGCGGACCGTCTTCCATGCCATGGTCCGGCACGGGGCGGGGCTCGAGCGGCGGCAGGCCGTCCTCGGGCGCCTGGTGGACGTGGGGGCGGAGGCCTTCCTCATGACCGCCGTGTGCCTGGACGCCCACCGTCGCATGGCGGCCGACCCCTCGGATGGGTCGCCCGGCGAGCTTGCGGACACCTTCTGCCTGCAGGCCCGTCGGCGGATCGGGACCCACTTCCGGGAGGTGTTCGGGAACGACGACGTGGCCACGTACGCCGCCGCCCGTCGCACCCTGGCGGGGCGCTACACCTGGCTCGAGGACCAGGGTGTCGGATCCGTCTGACCTGATCGAGGACGCCCTCGGGGTGCGCCCGTTCCGCCTGCACCCCCTGCCGGGCGGGGCCTCCGGGGGTGTGTTCCGGGCGGACCTCCCCGGCGGAGAGGCGGTCGTGGCGAAGGTCGCCGGGGTCGCCGGCCTCGCCGGGCTCGCCGGGGTCGACTCGGGGGTCGGGACCGCAACCGTATCGGAGGCTGGGTCCGCGCTGGGCATCGAAGGCCGGATGCTGACGTACCTGGCGGAATCCACGGGGCTCCCCGTGCCGGAGGTCCTGCATTCCACGGATCGGCTCCTCGTCATGGAGCACGTGGAGAACGACGGGAGCCGGAGCGATACCGGGGAGGAGGAAGCCGCCGAAATGGTGGCGGCGCTCCATGGCAACGCGGGTCCGGCCTTCGGATTCCACTGGGACACGGTGCTGGGCGGGCTCCCGCAGCCCAATCCCTGGACCCCGTCCTGGGTGGACTTCTTCGCCCGGGAGCGCCTCCTCTTCATGGGCAAGGCATGTGTACGCGCCGGCCGCATGCCCTCGGAAACGCTCCGGAGGGTCGAACGGCTCTGCGCCGGCCTGGACCGATGGCTCGAACCGGGGCCGGCGAGCGTCGCCGGGCGGGAATCGCGCACCGCCCTCGCGGCCGGTCCCGGCGCCGGTTCCGCCGCCGGTTCCGCCGCCGGCCCCGCCCTCGTCCACGGCGACCTCTGGGGTGGAAACGTGCTCTGGCGCGGGGGGCGGGTGGTGGCCTTCATCGACCCGGCGATCCACTTCGCCGACCCCGAGGTCGAGATCGCCTTTACCACCCTGTTCGGGGCCTTCGGTGACACGTTCTACCGCCGCTACCAGGAGATCCGCCCCCTTCGGCCGGGGTTCCTCGAGGTGCGGAAGGACCTCCTCAACCTCTATCCCCTCCTGGTCCACGTGCGCCTGTTCGGTGGCGGCTACCTGGCCTCGGTGGAGCGGATCCTGGCGCGCTTCGTCTGATCAGGCCGCCTGAGCCCCGGGGCTGGAGACCGGAAGCGAAACCCGGAATGCCGCGCCGTGGCCGAGTCGGCTCTCCACCGACATCGAACCCCCGTGGGCCTGGGCGATACTCCGGCAGATGTAGAGCCCGAGCCCGAGCCCCTGCTGTCCATCGCCCTTGACCTTCCAGAACCGGTCGAACACGTGGGGGAGCGCCTCCGGGTCGATTCCGGGGCCGCTGTCGTGGACAACGAGCGCCACTTCGCCGTCACGGGCCTCCGCCCTCAACTCGACGTGTCCGCCCTGCGGCGTGAACTTCATCGCGTTGCCGAGGAGGTTCGAGAGCAGCTGGACCACCCGGTCGTGATCGAAGGAGGCACACACCGGAGCCTCGGGCTGCATGATCGTGAACCGGACGCCCAGGCTTGCGAAGATCGGCCGATACGAGGACAGGACCTCGGTCAGGAGGGCGCCGATGTCGTGGTCCCCCTTCTCGATCCGGAGCGTCCCGGATTCGATTCGGGCGACATCGAGAAGGTCCGCCAGCAGCCGTCCCATGCGGGCTGCGGCTCCCAGCATGTCCTCGGCCGCCTCGCGGGTCAGTTCTTCCGCCGTTGCCTCGGAGATGAAGGACGCGTTCGCGACGATCACCGTCAGGGGGCTCCGGAGGTCGTGCGTCACCATGGCCAGCATGTCGTCGTGGCGCGCCCGGTCGGCCTGCGCCTCGATGAGGGCGGTGGACAGCCTGCCGAGGTTGAAGAGGGTGAAATCCGCACCGCTCCGTTCGTCGGAGAGCCGCTCGTTGGTATCCTGCCGTTGCGACTCCTGGTCGGCGCGATCCGAATCCTGCTCCTCTCGTTTCAGCGCGGCGCGGGCGTCCACACGCCCCCGCTCGCGTTCCAGGAGGGCATCGGAGGCCTCGCGCTCGGCCTGGATACTCCTGTCCGCGGCCAGGCGCTCGAGCTCGGTGCGCCGGCTGGCGTCCGGGGAGGCCAGCCGGTCGCGCTCGATGAGGCGGTCGGCCTCCTCCCGGAACCGCATGAGCCGCTCGTCCGCGAGGTGGCGGTCGCGCTCGATGAGGTCGTCGAGCCGGCGGCGCGCCTTCACGATTGCCTTCTCCTGAACCGCGTCTGCGCCCGATCGCTCCGCGTCGAGGCTGGCATCGGTCAGCGCCCGGTCGGCGGCGACGTCGTCGCGACCCTTCTCGCTGCTGCTGTCCTCCATGGCTCTCTCCGAAGTTCCACCCCCCTGCGGGGAACGAGCGGCAGAGAGACATTGAAATCAGTGCGTTTCCTTTGCGTGGGGCATTTTAGCCCACACGGGGCATGGCGGCAACGTGAACCGCCTCGCCCGGTACCTGACCGCCCCACTGCCTGCGGCGGCCCGCTGCCTGCGGCCTCCCCTTTCTCCGCCCCCTACCGCCGCCGCACCACCTGCCCCGGACCCCCCTCCGCCTCCGGGGCGGGACCGCGCTCGGCGCCGGCCTCTCCGCCCCAGGCCTCGACCCCGTTCACCCAGACCCGGTGCATCCCCCGGGCGAGCTGGTGGGGCTCCTCGAAGTCGGCCATGTCCACGACCTCCGCGGGGTGGAAGAGGACCATGTCTGCCGCGAACCCTGGCCGCAGGTACCCCCGGGGCGTGCCCACCCGCTCCGCATCCGAGAGCCCGAACAGGTCCGCCGTGAGCCCCGACATCTTCCGCACCGCCGCCTCGATCGACAGGAGTTCCTCCTCCACGACGAACCGCCGGATCACGAGGGAGAAGGCGCCGTACCCCCGCGGGTGGCCCATGACCGGGCTCCCGTCGGTGGACACCACCGTGTGGTCGGCGGTGAGAAACCGCACCATCATGCCGTCGTCCATGACGAAGTAGGCCGCCCGGGCGCCCCCGGGCCCCAGCCGCACCAGGATCTCCTCGTAGGGAAGCCCCTCGGCTTCGGCCGCCTCGGCCAGCGTCATCCCCGCGTAGGGGCCGGTCCCGAAGAGGGTGGCCTCGGGTCCGTTCCTCCCCGCCACCCGGGCCCGCAGGTGGTCCGCCAGCTCGACGCGGCGGGCGTTCCGCACCGCGTCGTAGTCCGCCGGCGGGCGCGCCCAGTCCGGAAAGAGGATCGCGATCCCCGTGAAGCTTGCCGTGTACGGGTAGACGTCGGCGCTCACTTCGATCCCCTCGGCCCGGGCCGCCTCCATCTGCGCCAGCATGCGGTCCGCCAGCGCCGGATCGTCGCCCAGCACCACCTTCAGGTGCGATGCGTGAACCCGTGCCCCGGACCGCCGGCCCTGCTCGATGAGCTCCGCCAGCGACGCCTCCACCTTGTCCGCGTCCTCGTTCCGCATGTGGCTCGCGATGATCCCGTTTCGCGCCGCCACCTCCTCGCCCACCCGGGCCAGCTCCTCGGCGTCCGCGGGGAGGCCGGCATCGTACTCGAGGCCCAGCGACAGTCCGAGGGCCCCCGCGTCCATGGCCTGCGCCACCAACCCCGCCAGCCGTTCCCGCCCCTCGGGCGTGGAGGCCGCGTACCCCATCCCCGACTCCATGCGGAGCGTGCCGTGTCCGGCGAGCCACCCCACGTTCGTCCAGGGCCCCAGCGCCTCGGTCTCGGACATGACGCCCGCCAGCGCCGAGGCCCGCGGGCTCCCGCCATCCTGGCCCATGAGCACCGTGGTGATCCCCTGCGCCAGGAAGCTCGGGAAGCCCGGGGTCTGAAGCGGGTCGCCGTGGGCGTGGGCATCGATGAACCCCGGAGCCAGCACCCGGCCCCCTGCATCCATGGACTCGCCCACCATGTCCGCTCCCAGCGTGTCCGGGTCCAGCGGCCCCACGTAGACGATCCGACCCTCGTGCACGAGCACGCCCCCGGTGAAGAGCGCGTCGCCGCTTCCATCCACCACCCGCGCGTTGTGGATCGCCAGCTCCCAGGGGCCGGGAACCAGGGGCGGGGCGGCCGGGACCGCCGCTCCAGCCATGGCGCCGCCCCCGGCGTCACCTGATCCTCCGGAGGCGCGCCCGTCGGTCTCGGTGCCGCATCCGGCCGCGAATACGGGGAGCAGGAGAAGGAGGGAGGCTCGGTTCAGGAGATGCGAAGCCGGTCGGTGCATGAAGGACGCTCGGCGGTGGGGGCGGGGGGGGCGAAGGGGCCGATCCGGGACCGATGGACGTGGAGCCCCCGCCCCGGGTAGCTTCCGCCATGCTCGACGATCGCCTGCGTCCCGTCAAGGAGCGCGTCCTCGCGCGCCCGGCGCGCCAGCTCGCCCGCTGGACCTCGCCCACGGCGATTTCCGTCGTGGCCTGCCTAATCACCCTCGGGGCTGCGGGGGCGGCCTGGCAGGGCGCGTGGATCCCGGCGCTCGTCCTCTGGCTGGCGGGCCGGACTCTGGACGGGATGGACGGAGTCGTGGCGCGCGTCCAGGGGTCCAGCTCCGACTTCGGCGGCTACCTGGACATCGTGCTGGACACGGTGGGCTACGCCGCCGTTCCGCTGGGGATCGCCGCCTGGTTCGGAACCCCTGCCGCCTGGATGGCTGCGGCGGTCCTCGTCGCCACCTTCTACGTGAACACCGTGTCGTGGAGCGTTCTGGCCACGCTGCTGGTGAAGCGCGAGCAGACGGGCGCGCTCGGTCCCGACGGGGCCCGCTTCACCTCCGCCCCCATCCCCAGGGGGCTCGTGGAAGGGACCGAAACCATCGTCTTCTACGCGCTCATGCTGGCCCTTCCGGCGTGGGCGCCTGCGCTCATGTGGCTCATGGCGGCGCTGGTGGTGGTCACGGCAGCGGAGCGGGTGCGGTGGGCAGGTCGGACGCTCCGCGACGGCGGCAGGTAGCGCGAGCAGGGCAGGCCGGGCGGACTTCGCGCTCCGGGGGGCGGCCAGGGCGACGGGGCAGCCAGGCAGCCAGGGCGACCGGGGCAGCCAGGCAGGGCGACGGGGCAGCCAGGCAGCCAGGGCGACCGGGGCAGCCAGGCCGACCGAGCGGCCTGGGCGACCCGGGCAGCCAATGCGACCGGTGCGGGTGGTCGGAACGCTCGTTGCCGGTGAGCGGTGCCGACTGCGCACCCCGGGCCTCGCGATTCTGCCAATCGGGCGACGAGATCTGGCGGCTGGCAGAAAAGGCACGTCATCACGCGGCCAGTTTCCCAACCTGCCAATCGCCCGTTTCCCGATTGGCAGATTCAGCCACCTATGCCCAGCGCTTCCTGCCATTGGCGCCGGCGGGCCTCACGATTGGCAGCCCAGGGGCGTCGCGCCTGCCCCGCCGTCGCGCCTGCCCCGCCGACGCGCCTGCCCCGCCGTCGCACCTGCCCCGCCGACGCGCCTGCCCCGCCGTCGCGCCGTCCGCCGCCCGCCCTACCCCGCCGTCGGCGGTTCCACCATGGCGCCCAGGAAGAGGACAGTACCCGAGTGACGCTCCCGGATCGCCAGCAGGAAGGGGCGGTCCACGATGAACGAGGGCGGCATGGAGGTCACGCTGACCTCCACCGATGTCACTGCCGCCGCCTCGGTGCCCCGCTCGTCCACGCGCATGAAGGTCTTCTGCCGCACATCGCTGAGGTAGAGGTCGGCATCCTCCACGAAAAGCCGCGAGAAGTCGGCGCCCATGGGCGAGAAGGCGGTGGGCATGCCCATGCGGGAGAGGGCCGCGTTCAGCCCGCCCTCCCACTCCACCGTGAAACGGGGGAGGCCCAGGATGCCCCGGTACTCGGTGAAGCCCGAGGTCAGGGCCTCCCATCCTTCGGCGTCCAGTTCGGCCAGGAGGTCCTGAACCGTGGCGCCCGCGCGGGGGAGGACCACGGTCATGGACCAGGCGGCCCCGCCGTAGGGGAGGTCGGCGGCCTGGTGTCCCTGCCACTGGGTGCCGCGGATCTTCCCCTCGCGCTGCATGAGCCGCATGGGGGTGGTGCTTCCGTCCTGGCCGGTGAACTGGTGGTCGCGGGTGTCGGCGGGGTCGAAGGCCTCGCGCCAGTCGCCCAGGAAGTGGAGGGCGTTGATGAGGTAGGCCACGGCATCCTCGGGGATGGGATCCGGGGCGATTTCCGGGATGCGGCCCCGGGTTGCGTCCTTCACCCACGCGTTGATGCGGCCCGACGCCCCGGGGTCGCGGAAATTGATCCCCTCGACCCGGGCGCCGAAGTGCGCATTCACCGCATCCCGAAACGACGGGCGGAGCGTCCAGACCTGGTCGTACCAGACCGAGTTCGCCACCGAGAACGAGACCGCCGGGTCCAGCGCCAGGAGCAGTTCCAGCAGGTCGCGGTAGCTCCGGTTGATTTCGTCGCGGTCGAGCGTGCCGAAGCCGAGCGTGGTGCGCATCTCGTCGAAGGTCGTGCCGTCGGCGCCGTTCAGCGCCATGCCCAGCGCCATGGATGCGCTGAAGGGGGACACCAGGTGGGTCGAATCCGGCTTTTCCGAGACCATCTGGCGGAGGAGCTCGAGGCCGAAGCCCGTGCTGGCGCGGAGGACCTGCGATTCCGCCGGCGTCAGGGCGCGGGGGAGTTCGGTGATCTCGGCGGGCGTGGGCCCGGGGCCCTCGCTTCCGGTGATCCAGTCGCAGGCCGGAAGGATCAGGAGGGTTGCGGCGGCAAGGCTGAGTCCGGCAAGGCGGGACGCGGTCATGACAAGACTCCGGAAAGGGACGCCGGGCGAAGATGCCGGGGCGTGGGTGTGCATGAGGTCTACACCGGGAACGATCAAGGGGCTCCCCGTGTGACATGTGGCCGGGTGCCGTGTACTTTCGGCTCCAGGGGTGGCTTCCCAGCGGTTCGTCCTGCAGTCCAGGAGAAAATGTGCGTGCTGTCGTCTTTTCCGAGCATGGTGGACCCGAGGTGCTGCGGTCCGAGACCCTCCCCACCCCGGAGCCGGGGCCGGGCGAGGTGCGGGTCCGGGTGGGGGCCTCCTCGCTGAACCACCTCGACCTCTGGGTGCGGCGCGGGCTCCCCATTCGCATTCCCATGCCCCACATCGGGGGCTCGGACATGGCGGGGCGGGTCGATTCGGTGGGGGCGGGGGTCGACGAAGGACTGGTGGGGGCGCGGGTTGTCGTGGACCCAACGCTGGACTGGGAGTGGATCACCGGGGTGCGGCGGGGCGGGGGACCGATCCCCGAGCCCGAGTTCCGCGTCATCGGCGAGCACACCCAGGGGGCCTTCGCCGAGTACGCGCTGGCGCCCGTGGCGAACCTCCGGCAGCTCCCGGACGGGGTGTCGTACGAGACGGCGGCGGCGGCGGGTCTCGTCTTCGTCACCGCCTGGCGGGCCCTGTTCGGGCGGGGCGGGCTCGGGGCCGGGGAGCGCGTCCTCGTCACCGGCGGTTCCGGCGGCGTCGCGACGGCGGCGGTGCAGCTCGCGCGGCACGCGGGGGCGGAGGTCTTCGTGCTCACCTCGGGCGAGGAGAACTGCCGGCGGCTCGAGTCGCTCGGGGCCCACCACGCCCTGGACCGCCTCGCGGGCCGGCCGTCGGACCTCCTGCGCGAGGCCACGGGGCGCCGGGGGGTGGACCTGGTGGTGGACTCGGTGGGCGAGGTCCTCTGGGAGACGCTGATCCGGGTGCTGGCGCCGGCGGGGCGGCTCGTGACCTGCGGCGCCACCACGGGACCGAAGGCCACCACGGACCTCCGCCACGTCTTCTGGAAGCAGCTCTCGATCCTGGGCACGACCATGGGAAGTCCGGCCGATTTCACCCGCGCCATGGAACTCGTCTTCCGGGGCGAGGTGGCGCCGGTGATCCACTCGGTGGTGCCGCTGGCGGAGCTTCGCGGGGCCCAGGAGATGCTGGAGGCGGGAGGCGTGTTCGGGAAGATCGTCGTGGTGCCCGGGGTCGACGCGTGACGGGGCCGGGTGGGGTGCGGGATCCCGGGGAGCGGCCCGCGGGGGAGCGGCCTGCCGGAGAGCGGCCTGCGAAGGAGCGGCCTGCGAAGGAGCGGCCTGCCCGGCGCAGGCCCCCCGACGAGCGGGTGGTGTGGCGCCGATGGCTCTGGGGCGGGCTCGCCGCCCTCTTCCTGCTCTGGTTCGTGCCAAACCTGACCTTCGAGCGCTCCATCTTCACGAGCGGCCCGCCGGTTGTGCCCGAACTTCCCGAGGCGGTGGCCATGGACCGCCCGATCCTCGAGTTCGATGTCCGTGCCGACCGTGACATGTTCATGGAGCTCCTGAGGCTGGAGGATGCGCGGGCTCCCACCTCGGGGGATGTGGACCGGATCGCCGAGGCGCTGGGCCACGCGGAACCGGGGATCCGGCGGGTTGCGGTGCGGGCTCTGGGCCGGCTCGAGCGCGGCGACCTGATGGAACGGATCGTGCCGGCCCTGGACGACGGGGACCCCCTGGTCCGGGCCGAGGCGGCCAACGCCCTGGTCCAGGCGGCCAACGCCGCGAACGCCGGCACTCCCGCGAACGCCGGCACTCCCGCGAACGCCGCAGGCGCCGGGGGCGGGCGCCTCCCGGCAGAAGACCACCTGGAACGCGCCCTCGACGCGGAGACCGACCCCCGGGTACAGGGGGCGCTGGCCCGGGCCCTGGGTCGTCTCCGGCTTTCGGCCTCCCCCGCGCCGGAGGAACTGGATCGCCGTGCCCGGCGGCTCCTGGCCGTGGCGTCCCTCCCCCCCGATGAACCCGGGGGAACCCTCCACGACGAGCGCCTCCTGGGGGTGGCCCGGGGTGCCCACTTCCTCTTCCGGGGTGCGAGTGCGGCCCGGGCCGGGGGCCTCGAGTGGGACACTTCGACACGGGCTGAACTGGAGGCGGCGCTGGCTGACCAGGTCGTCGGAGAGGGGACCGCCGACCCCGTCCGACGCGCCGCCGCCCTGGCGAGGACAGCGGCCGGGCCCGCGCCCGCCACCTGGGTCGCCGCAGTGCTCCGGGCTTCCGACCCGGAGGTCCGCCGCATCGGAGCCGCGGCGGCGCGGGATCGCCGTGAGGTGGAGGCGGCGCTCGGCGACACCCACGCGGCGGTGCGGGTGGAAGGGGTGCGCGGGTGGGCCCGTCACCATGCCCCGGGAGCCGGCTGCGCTCCCCTCGTCGCCGCACTCGACGACGATTCGGACCACGTGGCCCTGGCCGCGCTGGACGCACTGGGCGAGGCCGGGTGCGGGGCCGACCAGCGAGCCCGCCTCGAGGCCGAGGCCCGGCCCCTGGTCGGGCGCGGCGCCGGCGAGAGCACCCCCCGCTGGCACCGGCCGGTTCGTGCCCTGCAGGCGCTCTCGCGTCACGCCCCGGAGGTGGCCCTCCCCATGCTGGCCGAGGCCGCGAACCACGGCGATCCCTTCGTCCGGGCCCACGTGGCGAGAGTTGCCGGGCGCCTCGGCCCTCCCGCCGAGCCGCTGCTAAGGACGCTGGCCCAGGACTTCTCGGCCAACGTGCGCGAGGCGGCGCTTCCGGGGCTCGTGGCCGTGGCGGGGCGGGACGCCGACCCGGTTCTCATCGCCCAGCTCGAGGACGCCGATCCGCAGGTCGTCCGCACCGCGGCGCAGCTCCTCGCCGGGAGCCCGGCCACGGAGGAGCGCACGGCGGCCCTCAT
>REBP01000079.1 GCA_007692665.1 Gemmatimonadales bacterium
CACCTGGGCCAGGCGGGTAAGGTCGCCGTCCAGATACACCGGATCCGGCGGAAGGATAACGGTGAGCTGATGCCCGGCGGAATCGATGGCGTCCCGGGCCGTCTCGATGGCCCCCTCCACCACATCCGAGAGGCGCACGGTTGCGCGGCGGAGTTCCATCTTGTCCTGGCTGAGGCGGGAGATGTCCAGGAGGTCGTCCACGAGCCGGACCAGGTGCTCCAGCTGGCGTTCCATGATGTCCCGGGCCTCGAGGACGGAAGGGGCGTCCGCCTCCGCCAGGCGCATCAGCTGCAGGCCGCTCCGAAGCGGGGCGAGGGGGTTCCGGAGTTCGTGGGCCAGGAGCGCGATGAACCGGTCCTTGTTCTGGTCGGTCTCGCGAAGGAGGTCCTCCATCTCCCGCCGCTCCGTGACGTCTCGCGTCGTCCCCGCCACGGCCTCGACCTCCCCGTCGGCCCCGAAGACCGGGACGAAGAGGTAGTCGTACATCCTCCGTCCGTAGGCCCCCTGGAAGGGCACCTCGCCCCGGATCGGGCGGCCGGTCCTCCGGATCTCGTCGATCTCCCGCTCGTGCATCTCGGCGTGCCACGGTTCGTATCCGACGTCCAGCAGGCGCTTTCCCACGACCTCGTCGAGCGATTCCTTCTCCCACATTCCCAGGAGCGAGTCGTTCGCGAAGAGGATGCGGTAATCCAGGCTGAAGACGTAGACCAGGTCGGGAGTGCTGGAGAGGATCGCCTCGTGAAGCCTCTGCTGCCGCGCCGACTCGGAGGTGATCCGGGCCAGGTCCTCCTCGGCCTGTCTTCGCTCGGTGAGATCGATCCCCTGGAGCAGGATGCCCGACATGGCCCCGCTTCCGTTGCGCAGAGGCTGGAAGACGAACTCGAGCGCGCGCGTCTCGGGCTCTTCGCCGGGGACGCGCCGGAACTGGACGTTCATCTCCTCGGCGACGTAGGGCTCTCCCGTGCGATAGACCTCGTCCAGGATCTCCAGCAGTTCCTGCCCTTCCAGCTCCGGAAGCGCCTCCCGAACCGGCTTCCCGATGACGTCGCGTCTGCCCACCAGGTCGGCATGGCGCTGGTTTGCACGTTCGTAGACGTGGTCCGGCCCCCGGAACACGGCCATGAAGGAGGGGGCCCAGTGAAATACATCCGCCAGCCGGGATCGCTCTTCCTCGATTTCGCGCACCAGGGAGAGCCGCTCCAGTTCGTTTTCCCGCTGGGCGGTGATGTCCCGCGCGATCTTGGAGGCACCGGTCACGTTGCCGTCTCGGTCGCAGAGGGGCGATACCGTGAGCGAGATGTAGCGCAGTTCGCCGTCTCGGGTCCGGCGCACCGTCTCGAAATGCTCGATACGCTCCCCCTCGAGGAGCCGGGCCAGGATGGCGCCCTGCTCGTGCTCCCGGTCCGGCGGGACGATCAGCCCGATGGGCTGACCGATGGCCTCCTCCGCCGTGAAGCCGAAGAGGCGTTCCGCCCCGGCATTCCACGTGCGGATCGTGCCGTCGAGGGATTTGCTGATGATCGCATCGCGGGATGACTCGACGATGGCAGCCAACTGGGCCTGCGCCTCTTCCACCTGGTCGCATTCCGAGGCGGCCCGGAACAGGAGAATCGATCCCGCAGCGCCGGCTTCGCTCTCGGCAGCCCGGGAGCCTGCGGCGGTCCCGCGTCCTTCGGCGAGGGGGAGGACGCCCATCTCGACGAGGAGACGGCTCCCGTTTCTCGCCACAAGGAGGGTCCGGTGACTCTCACCCGCTCCCTGCCCGGCCCGGAGCGCCGGGTTCTCCTCCTCCACTCCGGTCTCGGGATTGACGGTACGGCATACCCGTGCCGAGGGGCGGCCGAGTGCCTTGTCGGAGGACCACCCCGTCAGATCCTCGGCCACCCTGTTCATGAACGTGACCCGCCCCTCGACGTCGGTGCCGATGACCGCGTCGCCCAGTCTTGCCAGCGTTTCTCCGAGGCCATGCGCGTGGAGCCACGCGTTTTCGCTTGTCGTCTCGGTCATGCCGGGGGGACTCCCGAAGCACTTTCGACTTCGATTCGGTGGGGCAGGACTCCATGGAGATGCTCAAAAGTGTACCCCGAAGCCGAGGGTGTGGCAACACGGCAGGAGGGGCGCCCGGCGAACCGACCGGTGCCTCGCCAGCGGCCAGCACCGGAGGAGGAAAGGCGGATCCGGAACGCCCCTGCCTACCGCGCGCGCCGGCCCGTCCCCCGGACAGGGAACGCTACCGCGACGGCCATGGCGCCCCCGCGTCCCGGGGAAAGCCGGAGATGGTCGAGATGGAGTGCCTCCCGCCGTTCCCTCGGGATCCGGCTGCCGAGCCAGGCGCCGATTCCTGACCCCAGCACCCCCCCGGCCACGACCAGGCCGACGCAGTAGGAGGAATCGATGGCATCCTGATTGCGGTCCCGGTTGCAGAGGCTGGTCGAATCGCCGGACCAGAGAACCACGGCAGTGGCACCGGCCCCCACCGCCGCGCCGGAAACGGCACCGGCTTTCCAGTGGGACTCCTGGGCGTGAGCGGCGGGAGCAGGGAGAAGTCCGACCATGAGGAGAAGGATGAAGGCACGCACGAGGTTTCTTCCCCCACACGAAGTGTGGCGACAGGGGATGGTGAGGAATCGGCAGTCCCCGGAGGGCAGACCGACGCGGCTTGTCCGCCCACCTACGAACCGCAGGCCTCCGGGGATTCGGAGGGCCGCCGTTTCTTCGGCCGGGTGCCGGGACGCGAACGGGACCGTGCGAGGCTGGACTTTCCGATCTCTCGCCGGTAGCGTCGGGGGCACCGATTCAGCCGGCCCGCGGGGGAGATCCGGCACCTTCTTCCCCGGCCGGCCCGGATGGAACGTCATGGACCGCAGTCATGGGTGATCTGGCCGAACGGGTCATCGATGCGCTTCTTGGCCTCCCTCCGGCGACGGTGTACGCCCTCATCGCCGTTCTCTGCTGGGCGGAGGCCGCCTTCTTCCTGGGGTTCGTCACCCCCGGGGAACTGGCGGTAGCCGCCGGCGGAATCCTCGCCTCCCGCGGACGCGTCCTCTTCGGATGGCTCATCGTCGTGGTCGTCGCGGGCACCCTCCTGGGAAATTCCACCGGGTACTACCTGGGGCGGCGCTGGGGCGAGGGGATGCTGAACTGGGGTCCGCTCCAGCGGTTCTTCGGTGCTCCCATCGGCAAGGCCCAGGCCTTCATGAAGCGGCGAGGGGAGTGGGCCATCGTGCTCGGACGCCTCACGACCCCGACCCGAATCGCCGTGCCATTCCTGGCCGGCGCTTCGCGCATGCCCTACCGACGGTTCGTGATCTACGACGTGCCGGCCACCATCGGGTGGGCCGTGGCCTGGACCACGCTGGGCTTCGTTCTGGGGGAGTCGTGGGAACTCCTGCAGGACGTGGCCGGCACCGCGGCGCTCCTCGTCCTGATCCTCTTCGTGTCGGCGCTGGTGATCCGGTGGGTGGCCACCCGGATCGCCCGGAACCAGAAGCGGATCCAGTGGGCGTTCCAGCGCCTCCTCGTGCGCACCGGGACCCAGGGACTGGCTCGGCGACTGGCTCCGGCCTTCGGCTGGCTCGGGCGGCGCCTGGACCCGAGGCTGGCCCGGGGACTCAGTCTCACGGTGGCCTTCTTCACGCTGCTCATCGCGGTGGGTGCCGTCGGGGTCGTCATGAGCCAGACCCAGGCGGTGCGGGGCCTCGCCCTCATCGACTTCCCGGTGCTCGAGTGGATGGCGTCGGTTCGCACCCCCGAGGCGGTTGCGTTTTCCCGGACGGTCCTGGAGGCCTTCCGCTGGCCCGGCGTCGTCTTCCTCGGCCTCCCCGCCGCCGCGCTGGTGGCGTGGGGTGTCGGTTGGGCGCCGGCTCTGCGGGTGGCCGTGGGGATCATCGGCGCGGGCGGAGGAACCTTCTTCCTGGACCGCATGGTCCTGGAAGGCATCGTTCCCCGGGCGGAGTACCCCTCCGTTCCCGTGGCCGTGGCGGCGGCCTTCCTTGTCCACGGGACCGCCATCGTGGCCCGGCGGTCCGGGTGGGGGCCTGCGGTATCGACGGCAGGGATCGGCACGTTCGTGGTCTTCGCCGTGGGACTGGGCACGCTGGTGGCCGGGTGGGCCGCCCCGTCCGGGATCGCCCTGGGATTTGCCATGGGTGTGGGATGGGCCGCCGCCCTCGAGATTCCCCGGGCCGTCCTGGGGGGGACCCCGACGCCGCTCGCCGAGGTTCTCGTCCCCGATGAACCGGATGACGCCGCCTCGGAGGATCCCGTCCAGGCGGACCCCGTCCAGGCGGATCCCGTCCCGGAGGATCCGTCCCCTGCCGATCCTCCTCCCACCGATGCCGGCCGGCGCCCCGGGCACGGCGGGGCGACCTGACCCCCCGCCGGTCATCCCTGCCGCAGTTCCATCACCGCAGGATCATCAGCGAGACCTTGCACTTCCGGATCATGGAGGTGGTCGTGCTGCCGACGATGAGCCGACGGACCCGGGAGTGTCCGTAGGCGCCCATGATGAGGAGGTCCACCCGGTTCTCCTGCTGGTAGCGGGGGAGGGCGTCGTCGGGGTTGCCGGGGACGACGGCGGTGGGCGCCTCGAAGCCGGCGGCCTCGAGGGTGGCGGCGGCCTCGGCAAGCGCCTCCCGCGCCTCGGGCTTCTCGGTGCCGACGTAGACGAGGTGGCACGGGATCCCGCGGAAGAGGGGGCTCGCGGCGACCATGGCAACGCCCTTCCGGGCGGTGGCGCTTCCGTCATACGCGAACATGATCCGCTCCGGCGGAGCAAAACCCTGCTGCGCCACGAGGATCGGCTTGGAAATCGCGCGAATCACCTGTTCCAGGTGGCGACCCAGGTGACCGTGCTCCGACGCCGACTCGGTGCCTCGCTTGCCGACGACGAGCATCCTCGTCTCGTGCTCGAGGGCGACCACCGCGTCCACGAGTTCGCCGTGGCGCTGCCGGGTCTCCACCCGGGCCGTGAAGGGCTCCCTGCCGGGCCCCCCGGATTCGATGCGCCCACGGGCCGCCTCCAGGAGAAGCCGACCCCGCTCCATGGCCAGCCGGGCGCGTTTCTCGTCCAGGCTCGCCAGTTCCTCGAGGAGCCGCTCCCGCGAGGGAGCTCGACGTTCTCCTGTGCCGACGTGCGGGGAAGGAGATGGAAGGCCTGGAAGACGAAGCCGAGGGTCCGGTTCCGAACCCGCGCCAGCTCCCGGGGGCCGAGGGTGGCCACGTCCTCCCCGTTCAGCAGGTAGCTCCCCGCGCTGGGCTGGTCCAGACAGCCGAGCACGTTCATCAGCGTGGACTTCCCCGAGCCGCTGGGGCCCATGATGGCCAGGAACTCACCCTCCTCCACCGTGAGGTCGATGCCGCGAAGCGCCTTCACGGTGACCTTGCCCGTGTCGTAGAAACGGGTGATCCCCCTGAGCTGGACCACGGGCGTTCCGGAGGCTTGCGAACCGAGGCTGGGCATCCTGGCGCCCCCCGTCAGAAGGTGGCCTGGGAACCGGTGAGGAGGCTCCGCCCCCCGTTGGACTCTTCGCCGGCCAGCGAGAGGCCCACCGCGACAACATCGCCTTCCTCGAGCCCGGAGAGGATCTCCGTGTAGGCACCGTCGGTGAGCCCTGTCCTGACGGCTACCGCCTGCAGGCCGCCATTCAGCACCACGTAGACCCGCCCCGCGGTCCCGGGGGCGTCGGAGTCCGCGCCGCTCGACGGCGGGTCGGGAGGGCGAATGTTGTCGGGAAGGCGAGCCCGAAGCGCCGTGTTCCGCACCCGAAGCACGTCGCGAACCTCGTCGGTGATGATGCGGACTTCGGCCGTCATTCCCGGCTTGAGCAGTCCTTCCTCGTTGTCGACGGCGATGATCGTCTCGTAGTGGACGACATTGTCCTGCATGACCGGGGCATTCCGGACCTGGATCACTTCTCCGACGAACTCCCGCCCCCGATGCGCATCCACGAGGAAGCGCACCTGCTGCCCTTCGGCGACCTCACCAATGTCGGCCTCCGAGACGCTGGCATGAATGTGCATCTGCGAAAGGTCCGACGCGCTCTCGAACAGGACGGGCGCGGAAAGGCTGGCCGCCACGGTCTGTCCCACGTCGACACTCCGGGAGATCACGATGCCATGGCTCGGTGCGGTGATCGTGCTTCGCTCGAGCTCGCGCACTGCCGCGTCGAGGGCGTGGCGCCGGACCTGGACCTGGGCCTCGGCCTGGGAGAGGCTCGCCCTCGCCTGGTCCACGTCCGAGGGGGACACGAACTGGAGGGCGCGCAGTTCCTGGGTCCGCTCCCACTGGTGCCGGGCAAGCTCGAGTCCGGCCTCGGCGGAGGCCAGCTCGGCCTCGGCGGAACTCACCGCTGCCCGAAAGGTGGACGGATCGATCTGGGCAATGACCTGGCCGCGGCGAACCGGGCTGTTGAAGTCCACCATGATCTCGTCGATGATGCCCGAGACCTGGCTGCCCACCTCGACCCGCTGGACCGGCTGGAGCGAGCCGAAGGCGGTGATCCGCTGGGACACGTCGCCGCGGTTCACGACCTCGGTGTGCAGGGGCGGAAGGCTTCCCTCGGCAGAGGAAGCGCGGCTCGTGACCCACCAGAGGCCCGCGCCGAGGACCACAAGGAGCACGATTCCGACTTGCAGACGCTTCATGGCAGGACGTGTGCTTGAGGAGATCGTGGAGAACGAAGCGAACTGTTCTCTACTCTAGAACACCCCCAAGGTTCGGCATCTGTTGAGCCGGCTCGCCCGATCGACTCAGAATGCGAAGCCGACGTTCACGATTCTGAAGGTGGGGATGAACTTGAGGCTCACCTCGTCGGGAGATCCGATGATCCGCTTGAGGCCGAACCCGAGCCCGACGTAGAAGTTGTCCTGGGCGCCCATGAGCCAGCTTCGGTTCACATCGAATCCGAACCCGAAGTAGGTCCCCTCGTCGGTCACGCTGGTCAGCCCGACCTTGGACCCGAAGGCCCAGCCGTCCAGGGGGACGCCCGACGGATAGAAGCGCCAGAAGGCATCCACGTTCACGTACCGGTCATCGCTCCGCGAGAAGGTCGACCCGCCGATTCCCGCCGTGCTCGACTCGGTCACGATGCGCTCGTACTCGGCATTGAAGAGCTCGAGGAGAAGCCCGAACGGGTTCGCCGAGATCACCTGCTGGTAGGGATGACCCTGCGCGGACTGCGCGGCGGCCGGGGACGCCACGCCGACCAGGATCGCCGACGCGGAAAGGGCCAGAATCGAGCGGAGGAGGAGGATTCGCATGGTCCTGGGGGACTGGGGAGTGGGCGTCGGCGCATCGGCAGCCGGGGGCAGGCACCGTGCCCGAAGTTATCGACACCCGAAACCGCCCACAACGGCCCCCCCCCGGCCGGAGCGACCCGTTCCCTCGGACGAGCCCTCAGAGGAGCCTACGTCCCGGAGGCACGGGCCGGTCGGGGACGCAGAGCACCACGTTGCCGTCCTCGTCGTGAAATCCCGTCACCAGGCACTCGGACATGACGGGCCCGATCTGCCGGGGAGGGAAGTTCACCACCCCCACCACGAGCTTTCCAACCAGTTCCGACACGTCGTAGAGCCCCGTGATCTGCGCGCTGGACTTGAGGATGCCGGTGGGCTCACCGAAGTCCACCCGCAGGATGTACGCGGGCTTCCGCGCCTCGGGGAAGGGGAGCGCCTCGACGATCCGCCCCACCTTCAGTTCCACGCGCTGGAAGTCGTCCCAGTCGATGGTGTCCACGCGTCAGCCTCCTCTTCGAATGCGCCGCCGCCACTCTTCCAGCACCCGTTCATGGTACTCGGGCGCCACTTCGGGCCGGGCGTAGCGGTCCAGGGTGTCGCGGGGGATCGCCCGTGGATCCACCTCCAGCGCGGCGAAGGCCTCCTGCCAGCGGGGCTCCAGGCGCTCCGGGTCCAGCACCGAGCCGTCGCCCCAGACCTCCGGGTCCGCCTTCCGGAGCTGGGCTTCCGGCGACAGCAGGAAATTGGCCACCACCATGGCCCCCGCCGGGTTCCTGGCGTTGAAGGGGATGCCCAGGTAGTGGGCGTTCGCAATGGTCGCATCCCGGAGCACCGTGGCCCTCGAAGTCGCCGGAAGGATTCCCTGGCGCACCTTGGTCACCACCTCGTTCTCGTTGTTCGAGAAGGCGAAGTCCACCTCGCGGTTGGCGAAGAGCCGCTGGAGTTCGGCCACGCCGCCGGGGTACGCGGCTCCTCCGCGCCAGAAGTGGGGCGAGTGCTCGGCCAGCCACTCCCAGAGGCGCGCGCTCCCCTCCTCGAAGGCCGCCTCGTCGAATCCCCCCGCGAAGGGCTCGTGGCCGCCCGAAAGTCCGTACATGAGCGCCTTCAGGAAGGTCACGCCGGTAAAGGCCTGGTCATGGGTGAACCTTCCGGGGTTGGCGCGGATCCAGTCGCCCAGCTCCTCGATGGTCCGCGGGGGCTCGGGCGTCCGGGCCTCGTCGTAGATCATGGCGAACTGCACCCGCCCCCACGGCGATTCCCACCCGTCGATGGGTCGCTCGAAGTCGTGGAGGATCGTCGTGGACGTGGAATCCAGAAGCGCTGCCCCGGGGATGCGATGGGCCCAGGGACCCTGGAGGAGCGACTCCTCCCGGAGCTGGTGGAAGGTCTCGCCGTTGATCCAGACCAGGTCGGCGAACCCCCGGGCACCGGCCTCCCGTTCCACGGTGAGCTGGTTGACGATCTCGGGGCCCTGGGCATCCACGGCGCGGAGACGGATGCCGTAACGCTCCAGGAGCCGCGGGGCCACCCACTCCTCGACGTAGGCGTTGATGGAGGGGTCACCGCGCCACATCCGCCAGGTGACTTCGGTGTCCCGCGCCGCATCCACCACCTGGCTCCAGGGAAGACCCGAGAGTTCGGCGGCGTCGCCTCCTCCCGGGGGGGCGGGCGCGTCTCTCCCGCCGCATGAGGCCAGGAGAGCGGCCAGGAGGAGGGCCAGCACGGCGGCGGGGCGGAGGGCTGGGGCCACGTGCTCCCCATGCCGGCGGGCGATTCGCATCAGAAGTGCCACCGGGCCGAAAGCTGGAACTGCCGGGGCGGCGCGGCGGTGCCGAAGTCCACCGGGTCTCCCGGGCGCCCCACCTGGGTGCGGGGGCCGCCACCCGGAATCCCGTTGGCGAAACCGGTCTTGAGCGACGAGTTCAGCACGTTGAACACCTCGGCCCGGATGTCGAGAGTGCCCGTGCCCAGGGGCACGCCCCAGGTTGCGCTCCCGTCCAGGCGGAAGGCGCCGGGAAGCCGCTCCGCGTTTCGGGGCACGCCGGGGAACCGGTCGTGGTTCCCGAGAAAGCCGTTCCCGAAGATGCCCCCGGAGCCGTCCAGGTCCCGGAAGAAGGCCACGCGGTTCATGGGGGCGCCGCTCTGGTAGTCGGCCACCGCCCCCAGCCGCAGCCGGCCGGGCGCCCACAGCGTCCGGATTGTCAGGTGGTGGCGGCGGTCGTTCACCGCATCGGCCCACTCGGCGTCGAAGTCGTTCCCCCGGGTGGCGTGGAAGTTGATGTCCTCGGTGTCGTTCCTTGTCCTCGACAGCACCCAGCTCCCCTCCAGCGCGATCCCGCCGGCGAGGGCACGGCGCACCGTGGTGTGGAGGGCGAGATGCCGGCCCCGCCCTCCGGAATCGGTGGTGGTGAGGCGCCGGAACCCGGTGGCGTTCGGGTCCTGCGGGCGGAAGGGGTCCCCGGCCTCGGGCGACAGGTTCAGGGTGTCGGCCGGGGAGACGGGCCGCTCCAGGGGGTTCAGGTCCCAGGAACGGGGGAGATTCCGGCTCTCGACCCAGAGCCCGTCCACCGAGACGGCCCAGTTGTCGGCCACTTCGCGACCCCACCCCAGCGTCGTCTGCCGGCTGAAGGGCTGCTCGAGGCCGCGGGCGAAGAGGCGCCGAACCTCCCGGGGGGGGAGGTCGGTTTCGAGGGCGGCGATGTCTGCCGCGCTGGGGCCTTCGCCGAAGGCCGGCGGCGGGAAGTCATTGCCCTCGAAGGTCACCACGGCATTTCCGCCCTCGCCGAACTGCACCGCATCGGAGTAGACGGCGTAGGGGAACTTGCCGGTGTGGACCCCGAACCCGGCGCGGACCGTGGATCGGGAGGTGGGGAGCCAGTTGACCGAGAGCCGCGGCTGGAAGTTGTCCAGGTCCGGGGTGCTCTCTCCCCGGGAGGTGAGGTCGTCGTAGTCCCAGCGAACCCCGGCCAGTACCGTGAGGTCGGCCCGGGGGCGCCAGCGGTTCTCGACGAAGGCACCCACCAGGGTCTGCCCCAGGTTCACCTGCTGGGGGGAGGCGTCGATGACGTAGCGAAGCACCCGCACGTCGGCGGGAATGTCGCGGATCGAGACGAAGCCGCCGTTGCCGGCTCCGGCTCCGGACGGCCGGATGTTCCCCTCGTTCACCACCGTGTAGGCGCCCATGGGGTTCGTGTTGGCCCCCTGCAGCTCGAAGCGTGAATGCACCAGGTCGGCGCCGGCCCGGAGCGTGTGCCGTTCACCCACCCGCATCTCGAACACGTTCTTGAGCTGCACCTGACGCTCCGACTCGTCGAAGATGAAGTTCGACGAACCCACCACGGCCTCCACCGTGGTCAGATCGGGCCCCACGATGGTGACCTGCGGGGTCGTCAGGTCGCTTTCCGACGGGGGGAAGTCCCAGCGGAACGTCCCGAACTGCACCGAGAGTTCGTTCGCGGCGTTCCCTTCCCGAAGGCTCGAGCGATGGGTCAGGGATGCGAGCGTCCCCCGGCGGACCGTCGTGATGTCGGCCTCGGGAACGATGACCCCTCCCCCCTGGCCCACCCGCTCGATGCCGCTTCCGGCGAAGCGGAGCGTCGTGGTCTGGGTGGGGCTCCACCCGTGGTCCACCCGGGCAAAGGCCTTCGCACTCCGGCGCAGCTCGGTGCCGAGAAAATCGGTCTGGGCCGTGGAGCCGATCCGGTCCTCCCGCTCGTCGGAGAGCTCCAGCGCCGCAAACAGGAAGGTCCGGTTCGCGCGGATGGGCCCACCCAGCCCCCCTCCGAACTGGAACCGGCGGAAGCCGTCGGGATCGACGCCGGGGGGCGTGAATTTCGGGCGCGCGTCGAGGGGGGTGCCGGGGCGCCCGGTGAGGAAGACTTCGCCGCTCCAGGCATCGGACCCGGAACGGGTCTCGAAGTCCACCACGCCGTTGGGGCTCCGACCCAGTCCCGGACGGTACGAGGCCGCATGGATCTCGAGGCGGCGAAGGGCCGCGAGCGGAAGCTGGACCCGGGGCCCGCCGAGGAACCCCTCGTTGTTGTCGAGTCCGTCGACGGTGTACTGGGTGTAGAGGGCGTTGTCCCCGTTGATGGTGAGGGGAGGCGCATCGCCGAAGAAGGCCGTGGCCTGGGCCACGCCCGGCACGTTGAAGGCGAGCCTGAGCGGGTCCCGGGCCTCGGCGGGGAGCGCTGCGAGTTCCTCCGCCTCGACCGCGCCTCCCTGCGAGGCGTCATCGGTATTGAGCAGGGGGCGCTCGCGGCCCCGGACCACCGAGACCGCGTCCAGCACGAAGAGCGCCTGGAGCGTCACCGCCAGGTCCCGGCGCTCTTCCGCCGCCACGGGCCCGACGGGTACGGTCTGCCCCACGTAGCCCTCCCGGGTGAAGACGAGCTGTCCCGGCGTTCCGGCCGGGATGCCGAGGGAGAATCGGCCCCGGGGGTCGGTCCGGGTATCCGCGTGGGTCCCCTCACCTGGCTCGAAGCGGACCTGCACCCCTTCCAGCGGAGCTCCGCCCTGGGCCCGAACGGTTCCCTCGATGGTGGCCGTATGCCTTTCGGCCCGGATCTCGGGGGCGGGACGGTTCTCCCCGAACCCGGCAAGCAGGCACAAGCATGTAAATATGTACATATATCGGTATCTGGATATGGCTGGTGGGACGGTTTTCCGGACGTGGATCCTGCCTGGGGCGCCCTCCCTGGGGGCCCTGGGCCTGGTTCCGGCGGCCGGATCCGGGTCGGGGCTAGGGGTGCTTCCGGTCCTTCTTCTTCTTGCCCTTCTTCTTCGCCGTGCCCTTCGGGGTCGAGGGGCGCTTCCTGCCTCGGGAACCCCCGGCTTCCCCATCCGGTTCCCGGCGAACCAGGAAGTTCCGGAGCCTCACCTCGTCGCTACCCTCGAGGAGGTGGTCGAAAAAGCCGTCGGCCACGAGCTGCCAGGCGGGGGTGTTCAGCCGGTAAAGCACGAACTGGCCCTCCCTCCGGTCGGCGACGAGTCCCATGTTCCGGAGCAGGCCCAGGTGGTGGCTCACGTTGCTCTGGGGAAGGTCGAGGAGCTCCGAAAGCCTGGACACGTGGGTCTCCCCCTGGGCCACGAGCAGGACCAGGTGCAGGCGGGTCGGGTGGCGAAGCACGCCAAGGATCCTCGCCGCCGCTTCCACGTAGAGTGCGTCGAACGGCTGGACGTCGGGAGAAGGGGGCTCGTTCATGCCGGGAATTGACCGGAGGTGGGGTAGGGGCGCAAGGTGATGCATGCGCATCTCTTCAGCGGCCTTCCCGCGGATCGGCCTCGATCTTGGAACCTCGTCGATCCTGGCCGCAGCCTGGGGCCCCGACGGGACGCTCCTGGCCACGGCAGAGCGAGCCGCCCCCCCCCTGCAGAGCTGGCGAGGCCTCCCGGTCCAGGATCCACGGCAGCTCCTTGTCCTGGCGACCGAGGTCCTGGCTGCCCTCGGCATCGCGCCGGTCCCGGAAGGAGCTGCGGAAGCCGGCCCGGAACAGGCTGCCGGGGTTCCCCGCGTGGCCTTCACGGCCCAGCGCGACACGCTTCTCCTGGTTTCTTCCGCACCGGGGGAAGGGGATCCGACGCCCTCGCCCCTCACCCCACTCCTCTCCTGGAGAGAGCGCCGATACCTGGAAGACCCCGACCTCCGGCAGATCCTCCTCTCCGGTGCGCCGGAGGCTCCCGCCTTCGCTGCCGGTACCCGCGCGCTCGCTCTCGAAGACTGGATCCTCGAGTGCTGGGGGGAGGGCCTGCCCCTCGCCGGGTTGGGGGGCGCCCCCATCCGCTTTGCCGGTGGGGACAAGAACTGCGAGTACCTGGCCATGGGGGTTCACCCCGGGGACCCACGGGTGGGAGCCGTGTCCCTGGGCTCTGCCATCTCGCTCGGTGCGGCGACCGAAGGTGTGCGGCCGGAGCCCGTTCCCGGCGTCGTGGTTTCGCCGTCGGCAGGGGGATGCCCGGGGTGGATCGTGGAAACCGGGATCCTCTCCGGGATGGGAGGGCGGGATCTCGCGGCGAGGCTGGCGGGGGTTGGGCCGTGGTCGGGGGAGCTCCCCCGCGAAGCGGTCCCCGCGGCGACCGGCCAGGAACCCGGCATCCGGCTCGTGCCCCACTTCGGGGGGGCCCTGGACGACCTGGAGGCAACTCCGCAGTTCCTGCACCCCGACGGCTCCACGCTGGATCCCGCTGCCCCTGGGGCCGCCGGCCTGCTCACCCCCGAACGGGTGGCGCGGGCCTGGGCCGAAGGCGTTGCACGGGAGCTCTCCCGCCTCCGGCCCCGCCTCGAGCAGGTGGCAGGCACGCGCCTCCTGGAACTCCGTCTCGCCGGGGGAGGGGCCGGGGATCCCGCATGGGTTCCGCTGCTCGAGCATGCACTGGGGCTCCCGGTCACGGAAGTGGGGAACGCCTTCGCCGGATGCCGCGGAGCGGTGATTGCCGCCGGGTGGGCCGAACGGCCGACGCCCTGATCGGGCCCGGGGACCCGCGGGAACGCTGCGGGCCCGTTGCCTTCGGACCTTTGGCTCCCTATGGTGAAATCCTGCGGGGAGAGCCCCCGAAACCTCCGGCAGTGGGAACGAGCCGAAGGTCTCCCGGACCGGAGGACTGGCGGCCCTGGGCCGCACCCCGCTGGTACCCTCACGGTCCATTCCGTCCTGACGGTTCAGGGTCGGGGGCGGCCCCGGTTCCGGCCTCGGTGCCGGCCTCGGTGCCGGCATCGCTGCCGGCCGGCAGGCCGAAACCTCCCCCCTGACAAACGTGTAGATTTCGGACCCGGTCCCCGTCGCTCCTCACCTGGCCCCCTCATCCGGCCCAAAGGCCGCGGAGAGTGCGTGCTCCGACGCATCAGTGCAGGATGGGCCCTTGCCCTGGCAGGCTTCTGGTGGGTCCTCGCCGGACCCGTCCCCGAGGCATGGTGGGTGGGGATCCTGGCGGTGGGGTTCGGCCTCTTCCTCCACACGGCGCTGGGGGGGCGCCAGCCCGGGCGCCTCCGGCTCTCCGCGATCCCGGCGTTCATCCCCTGGTTCATCCTGGAGGCGGTTCGGGGCGGGTTCGATGTCGCCCGCCGCTCCATGGCGCCCTCCCTCCCGCTCGCCCCGGGCTTCCTCCGGTACCGGATCCGCCTCCCGCATGGCCCGTCGCGGGTCTTCTTCGTGAACTGCATTTCGCTTCTGCCCGGCACGTTCAGCGCCGATCTCGAGGGCGACGCCCTCCGGGTGCACGTGCTGGCCGAGGCGGAGTCGGGCCCCTCCCGGCTGGCGGTCCTCGAGGGGAAGGTGGGCCGCCTCTTTGGTGTCGATCGGCTCCCCGATGGATGATTTCCTGGTCCTCGTGGCCGCCTTCCTGGCCCTGAACGTGGGCGTGGGGCTGATCCGGGTGGCCCTGGGCCCGTCGCCTGCAGACCGGATGCTCACGGCCCAGCTCTTCGGCACCACCGGGGTCGCCATTCTCCTGATCCTCGCCCAGGCCACCGCCACCCCCGGCCTCCGGGTCGTGGCCCTCGTCTTCGCCCTCCTGGCGGCGGTGCTCTCGGTGGCCTTCGTGAAGCGGGGCTGGGTGCGGACGGACCCCCAGGCTGCGCCCGCCGAGGCCGACGCCGCCGGGCCCGAGAACCCCGGCGACGCCCCGACCTCCGGCAGAGGGAGGGCCGGCCGATGAGCGGCGCCCTGGCCTTCGATCTCCTCGTCGGGGCGTTCATCGTCGCAGGAGCCTTCTTCTTTGTCGCGGGGACCGTGGGGCTTCTGCGGTTTCCCGACGTCTACTGCCGGCTCCACGCCCTCACCAAGGCAGACAACCTGGGACTCGGCCTCATCAGCATCGGGCTCGTTCTCCGGGCCGGTGGGTGGCACGAGCGCTTCCAGGTCGGCGTGACCTGGCTCCTGGCCCTCGTTGCCGCTGCCACCGTGTGCCACCTCCTGGCCCGGAGTTCACTCCGCGAAGGCGTCCCCGCGGTGGGCGGGACGTCGGAGACTCCGGAGCCGGGTCCATGACCGCGGCGGCGGGCTGGATCCTGGACGGGGTCGTCGTGGTCCTCCTGGTGGGGCTGGCCCTCCGCCTCCTGACAACCCGCGATCTCTTCGAGGCCATCGTCATGTTCGTCGCCTACGGCCTGGTCCTGGCGCTGGCGTGGATGCGGGTGGGTGCGGCCGACCTGGCCCTGGCCGAGGCGGCCCTCGGCGCGGGGGTCACCGGGGCGCTCTTCCTGAATGCCTGGCGCCGCCTCTCCGAACGCGCACGGGGTGCGCCTCCGGGCACCGCAGAAGGGGAGGGTTCGTGAGCACGCGTCCGAATCCCCTCCCCCGGCGGCCGCTCCTGCACGACGATGGATCCGGGGATCCGCCCCGGTGGACCCGGGTCGTGCTGGGCGTCACCTCGGCCCTGGCGGCCCTGGTCCTGGGCGCCCTCCTCCTCGCCGCCCCCGACCGCGCACCCCTGCTCCCGGAACTGGTGCAGGCAAATCTCGACGCCAGCGGGGTCTCGAATCCCGTCACCGCCGTGCTCCTCAACTTCCGGAGCTACGACACGCTGCTCGAGGTCGTGGTCCTCATGGTCGCCATGGTCTCCGTCTGGTCCATGGACCGACGGAGCCGGGAGCTGACGCGCGAGGAGCGGCGCCTCGACGACCCGGTTCTCGAGGCACTGGCGCGCATCGTGGTGCCCCTCGCGGCGGTCACCGCCGTGTACCTGACCTGGGCAGGGGCGTCGGCGACCGGGGGTGCCTTCCAGGCCGGCGCCCTTCTCGCCGGCGCGGGGGTGCTCCTGGCCGCCGCCGGGCTCATGCGCCCTCCCACGGCCGCATGGGCTCCGGTCCGCCTGACCGTGGCGTCGGGGGTGTACCTCTTCGTGGCAGTGGGATTCGGCGTCATGCCCTGGACCGGGACCTTCCTCCAGTACCCGGAGCGCATGGCCTACCCCCTCATCCTCGGGATCGAGGCGGTGCTCACGGTGTCCATCGCGGTGGTCCTGGTGGAACTGTTCGTGGACGTGCCGGCCGTGCCCGACCCGGACCCCCGGCTGGACGGCGTCGACCCCACCGGTGACCCGCTGGGACGCCTCTTCGACCCGGAACCCGTCGCCGGCGTGGAGCCCCTGCCGGCACCGGAGCCGCCGGCATGACGCCGCTGGACCTCTACACACTGGCCGGGGCCGCGCTCTTCGTGCTGGGGATTCACGCGCTCATGGTTCGGGCGCACCTGGTCTGGAAGGTGCTCGGCTTCAACGTCGCGGGGGGCGGCATCTTCCTGGTCCTGCTGGCCGCATCGCCCCGCGTGGACCCGCTGGTGGCGGACCCGGTTCCGCAGGCCATGGTCCTCACCGGCATCGTCGTGGCGGTGGCTGCAACCGCCGTGGCTCTCGGCCTGGCGCTCCGGGTGACGTTCCGCACGGGCTCTCCCTTCCTGGTGGAGGAGGTCCATGCGGACCTGGAGGAGGAGCTGGAGGGGGAAGATGAGGACGAACCCGCCACCGGCGCCGCGGCGGAGTCGTGACGGACTCGACCCTCTTCGGGGTGGACCCGTCCCTGTTCGGGGTCGTGGCGGTCATGGGTCCCCTGGTGGGGGCCATGGTGGCCCTCCGGGGGACCCCCCGGTTCCTGCGCCTGGGGCTCGGGATCGGCGCCTTTTCGGCGCTCCTGGCCGCCGGCACGCTCTGGATCGCGCTGACCCGCCTGGATCCCGCCGGAGAGGTCGTCGTGCGGACCCTGTCCGGTGGGTGGGGAGCGCCCCTCGGCATCGAGCTCCGCGCCGACGGGTTTGCCGTGGTCATGCTCGCCATGACCGCCCTCGTGGGATGCGCGGTGAGCCTCTACAGCACGATCTACTTCGGCGACATCTCGTCGGAGAGGGTCCGGGAGTCCCCGGCGGGGCGCGGCGCCCGCTTCTTCGCGCCCCTCTGGCTCCTGGTGTGGACGGCGCTGAACGGGATCTACCTGTCGGCCGACCTGTTCAACCTCTACGTCCTGCTGGAGATCGTCGGGCTCGCCGCCGCCGCCATCGTGACGCTGGCCGTGACCGGAAAGGCCACGGTGGCCGGGCTGCGCTACCTGCTGGTCTCGCTGGTGGGCTCGCTCTTCTTCCTGATGGGCGTGGCCCTGCTCTACCTCGAAGTCGGCGTGCTCTCGCTCGCGGGGCTGGCCGAGGCCTCCCTCTCCGGTCCGCTCCCGGCGCTGGCCCTGGCCTTCATGACGGTGGGGATGGCGGCGAAGACGGCGCTCTTCCCCCTCCACGGGTGGCTGCCCCCGGCCCACGCCGCCGCCCCCGCCCCGGGAAGCGCCGTCCTCTCTGCGCTGGTGGTGAAGGGGTCGTTCTACATCATCGTGCGGCTCTGGGTGGACGTGTACGGGATCGGGCCGGGCGCCGGGGTTCTCACCCTCGGGGTGCTGGGCGGCGCTGCGATCCTGTGGGGGTCGGCCCTGGCCCTCCGGCAGAAGAGCCTGAAGCGGCTCATCGCCTATTCGACGGCCGCGCAGCTCGGCTACCTCTTCGTCATGTTCCCCCTCCTCGCATCCCCGGAAGGGACCGCATGGAACGCCGATGCCTGGGCCGGAGGGATCTACCACGCCCTCACCCACGCGGTGGCCAAGGCCGCCATGTTCCTGGCCGCGGGCAGCATGACCTACGCCGTGGCCCGCGACGACCTGAAGGCCATTTCGGGGATCGCGCACCGGCTTCCCATGTCGTTCCTGGCCTTCGGCCTGGGGGGACTCGCGCTGGCGGGACTGCCCCCCACCGGGGGCTTCGTGGCCAAGTGGCTCCTCCTTCGCGCGGCGATCGCGCAGGGGGGGTGGGGGTGGGCGGTCCTGCTGGTGCTGGGCGGGCTCCTGACGCTGGCCTACGTCATGAAGGTGCTCCGGTACGCCCTTGACCGCACCGACCCGCCGGAGGTCTTCCGGGCCGTGCCGCGCCGCATGGAATGGAGCGCGCTGGGACTCGGGGTGGTCGCGGTGGGCCTCGGGCTCCGGGGGCAGGAAATCCTCCTCCTCCTCGAATCCGCCCTGCCGGGGGTGGGTCCATGACCCCCGCGACCCCCATGGCGCCGCTCGTCGCCTGGGAGGCCCTCCCGCTGGCGGTGCTCCTGAGCTCGCTCCTGCCGGGGATCGGGATCATGCTCCTGGCGGAGGAGCAGCGGCGGCTCCGAACCTGGCTGAACCTCGGCGGCGCCCTCCTCAAGCTCGTGTTCGTGGGGCTCCTGCTGCAGGGCGTGGCGGCGGGGGGGAGCTACGCCTGGCGGCTGCAGGTGGTGCCGGGGCTGGAGTTCTCCCTCGTGGGTGATGCGCTGGCCCTCCTCTTCGTGACGCTCTCGGCGGTGCTCTGGCTCCTGACCACCGTGTACGCCATCGGGTACCTGGAGGGGGGGGCGAACCGACGCCGGTTCTTCTCCTTCTTCAGCCTCTGCGTGACGGCCACCACCGGGATCGCCATGGCCGGCGACCTCTTCACCTTCGTCTTCTTCTTCGAGGCGCTGACCTGGGCCACCTACCCGCTGGTGGTGCACGTGGGGACGCCGGCCGCCATCGAGGCGGGGCGGCGCTACCTGGTCTACACCCTCGTGTCCGGGGCCGTGCTGGTGCTGGGGGCGGTCTGGTTCCAGGTGGAGACGGGAGGCGTGGCCTTCGGATCCGGGGGGGTGGTGGATGCCGCAGCGGCCGCCGAGGCGCCCGGGCGCTACCTGGCCATCTTCCTGGTGCTCCTGGCGGGGCTCTCGGTGAAGGCCGCCCTCTTCCCGGTGCACGGCTGGCTCCCGGTGGCCATGGTGGCGCCGGCCCCGGTGAGCGCCCTCCTGCACGCCGTGGCCGTGGTGAAGGCCGGGGCCTTCGGGGTGACCCGCCTCCTCCACTCCCTCTTCGGCATCGAGCTGGCGTGGGACATCGGGGCGGCGGGGATCGTGGCGGCGCTCGCGGCCTTCACGATCCTCTACGGCTCCGTGCGCGCGCTGGCCCAGGACGACCTGAAGCGCCTCCTCGCCTTCAGCACCGTGAGCCAGCTTTCGTATATCGCGCTCGGCGTGGCGCTTCTCACCCCCACGGGGCAGATCGGGGGGCTCGTGCACCTGGTGCACCAGGGCATCATGAAGATCACGCTCTTCTTCTGCGCCGGGCTCCTGGCCGAGACGGTGGGGGTGAAGAAGATCAGCGAAATGGGGGGCGTGGCGCGACGCATGCCGGTGACCATGATGTGCTTCTCGGTGGCCGCCCTGGGCATGATCGGGATCCCGCCGGTGGCAGGCTTCCTGTCCAAGTGGTACCTCGGGGTCGGGGCGCTCGAGGCCGGGCTCCCCTGGGTGGTGGGGGTGCTCCTGGTCTCGAGCCTCCTGAACGCGGCCTACTTCCTCCCGGTGATCCGGACTGCGTTCCTGGATGCGCCGGCCTCCGACGTGGCGTGGAAGTCGGGCGGGAGACCCCGCCGCCTCGAGGCCGACTGGCGGCTCCTCGTGCCCACCGTGCTGGTGGCCCTGCTGTCGCTTCTGAGCGGGGTCTTCGGCGGGTGGGCCTGGAGCCCCCTCGGATGGACGGAGTTCATCGTGGCGCAGGGAGAACTCTGATGCCGACCGGCGCGGATCCCGGGGGCCTCGGGGCGCTGTCCGTCATGGCACTGGCCATCCTGACGTGGGCGGCGGTGGGGATCCCCGCGGCGATTGCACTGGCGTGGGCGGTCCGGCCTCTCCGCCCCGTGGTCATCGCCCTGGCGCCGGTGGCGGCGGTTCCGGCAGGGGTCCTGGCCGCCGTGCACCTGGGGGCCTGGTGGACGCTGCCGCGGGTGGACGCGCCCTCGCTCTTCCTGGGGCTCAGCTTCGAGGTGGACCTCCTGGGCGGGGCGTTCCTCGCCCTCGCCGCCTTCCTCTGGACCGCCGCCGGGGTGTACGCCCGGAGCTACCACCGGGAGGATCCCCGCCGGGGGGCCTTCTTCGGATTCTTCGCCGCCACCATGGCCGGGAACATGGGACTCGTCCTGGCCGCCGACCTGCTCACCTTCTACCTCTGCTTTGCCATCATGACGCTGGCGGGATGGGGGCTCGTGGTGCACGACCGCAGTGCCGCCGCGCTCCGGGCCGGCCGGGTCTACATCATCCTCGCACTCCTGGGCGAGGTGGCGATCCTTGCCGGGCTCTTCTCGCTGGCGGCGGCCGCCGGGGGGGGACTCCCCACGGGCCTCGACCTCACGGAATCGTGGGGAGCGCTCGGGGGCACGGCCCCCCTCGTGGCCGGGCTCGTCGTGGCGGGATTCGGCGTGAAGGCGGGGCTCCTTCCCCTCCACATGTGGCTTCCCCTCGCCCACCCGGTGGCGCCCACGGCGGCGAGCGCGCTGCTCAGCGGCGTCATGGTCAAGGCGGGGGTCCTGGGGTGGATCCGGATCCTTCCGGCGGGAGGCGAGGTGCTCCTCCCGGGTGTGGGCGAGACCCTCGTGGTGCTCGGCATCGCGGGGGCGTTTCACGGGGTGGTGGTGGGGCTCGCGCAGGACAATCCCAAGACCGTGCTCGCCTATTCGAGCGTGAGCCAGCTGGGCTACCTGACGGTGGGGACCGGGCTCCTGGCCCTCCTCCCCGGGGCGAGACCCCTGGTCCTCGGGGGGATCCTTCTCTACGCCCTGCACCACGGCGTGGCGAAGGCCGCCCTCTTCCTCTCGGTGGGGCTGGCCCAGCGCATGCCGCCCGGGGACCGGAGGTGGCGGCGGGCACTCGGGGTGCTGGTGCTCCTCCCGGCGCTGGCCCTCGCCGGGGCGCCCCTCACCTCGGGGATCATCGCGAAGGGGGCGCTCAAGCAGGGGCTCGGCGAACTCGGCGGAAGCTGGTACGCGGTGATCGATCCGCTCCTCCTGCTCGCGGCCTTCGGAACGACGCTCCTCCTCGCGCGGTTCTGGGTGGTCCTGGCGGCGGTGGTGGAGGCCCGGCATGCCGAGGCCGCGGAGACTCACCCGTCCGAGGCTGACCCCCCCCCTCCGCCCTGGGGCCTCGTCCTCCCCCTCGGGTGTGTCGTGCTTGCCGCTGCGTCCGCCCCGGCCTGGCTCGGTGTCCTTCCCTTTCCCCCGGGCACGCGGGAGGCGCTGGGCGGGCAGCTGCCCGGAGTCCTTGCGGACGCCGTCGGCGCCGTTCTGCCCATCGGGGCCGGCATCGCGCTTGCCCTTCTGATGGTCCGAAGCGCCGGGTCCGAACGGCCCGGGGCCGCTTTGGCCGCCGTCGCCCGCCTCCGCATTCCCCCTGGAGACCTGGTCGTGCTCTTCGAGCTGCTCCTCGCGCGCCGACCGGGCGCGGCGGGAGCCGTGTCCGTGCTCACCCAGCGGACCGGCAAGGCCATGGCCGCTCTCGAGGCCGCCGTCGTTCGGCTGCACGGGGGGCTCGAGCGGCAGGACCTGGTGCTCATGCGGGGCCCGGTATTCGGGGCCCTGCTGTTCGGGCTCGTGGTCGTCCTGGCCCTCGCTCTCCGGTAGGGCGGCAGGAGACTTCCAGCGACCAGGCGATCCCGGTCAGAGCCCGGCGCCGAGCCGCACGTAGGCTCGAAGTCCCCCGCCCCGGATCCCGTGGGCCAGGTCGATCCGGAGCGAATGGTCGTAAAGGGAAAGCCCGATCCCCACGCCACCCACCGGCCGCGAAGCACCCGGTTCGCTCGATCCCGCCCATCCGGCATCCGCGAACGCCGCGAGTCCCAGGGCCGGACCGCCCCTCAGGAGTTCCCCCCGAACCAGGTACATCCTCTCGCCACGGAGCACCGCCGGATCCTGCCCCCTCACGGTGGCCGCGCCACCGATCTGCCAGAGGCGCTGAATCGGCAGGTCGCCAGGCCCCAGCCCCGCCGAAACCGCGAGTCCGGCCTGGATATCGCCCGGGAGCGGGTACTGAAGGGTGGCCCGGACCATGGGGCGCCCGAAGGTCCGGTCCCCGGTCTCGCCGTGGAGGAGGAGTTCTCCATCCATGCGCAGCTTCGACCGGTCGTCGCCCCGGAACCGTCGGAGGGCGAGCGTCACGCCCACCTGGTCGATGGCCTCTGCCCGGAGGTTGGGGCGGGTCTCGAAATCGCTGTCGACGAGCGCGCGGAGGCTGGCCTGCGTTCCCACCTCGAGAGGCTGCTGCCGTTCGGCGAAAAGCCGCATCTCCCAGGGCTGAGCCCGCGCCACGGGGGGACCCAGGCGCAGGTCCACGCCGGTGGCGCGGAAATAGTCGTTCTCGTCCCGGCCCAGGATCAGACTGCTGAGGGAGCCCGCCGGAGAGAAGGGGTGGGAAGGTACGGCGGTGGCGACAACCTCCCGGTAGCCACCCCCCTCCACCAGCAGGCGCGCCGTTGACCGCGCACCCGCGATCCGGCCGCCCCACTCGAGGGACGTGCCCGTCCGAAGCTCCCCGCGGAGGTCCAGGGGGCCCAGCGGGAGCGTGGCCCGGGCGGCCGCCGACACCCCCTCCACCCGGTTGAACCGGATCGCGTCCACCGGGAGAAGCTGGACCCGAGGGGGAGCGAAGCCCCAGGGAACCGTCGGCAGCCTGCTGACCATGTCCGCAAGCGCGGCGCGTTCTCCCGGTCCGAGCGGGCCTTCGTCCGCGTCGTGGATGTCCCAGTCGAAGGCGTCGGCCAGGGCGAGATTGCCCTCGGCCCGGGACACGATGACGGCGCGGTCGCATCCGCCGGGTCCGATCCCACCGGGCCCGATCCCGGTGGTGTCCGCCGCCGAGCGTTCGGCCGCCCGCTCGGCCGCCCGCTCGGCTGACCGCCCCCATGCCTCCTCCCATGTGGAGTCGGCGGGGATCGGGCCGCCACTCCGGAGCGCGATGACCCCCGAGTACACCGACCGGCATGGACGCATCCCCTCCTCGAACGCCCGAAGCTCCTCTCCCGGGGCACTGCCCTGCACCTGGTATTCCCCGTACCGACGCTCGTAGGCCACGGGGAATCGGAAGCCGGGGGCATGGACCACGCCCCGGGCGACGAGGCTCCGGGGCAGCCACCACTCCAGGTCCCACAGCCCGTACTCGATGGCGATGTGGTCGACCTCGAGCGTCACCTCCGGCTGGAGAAACGACACGCTGGAGCCGGACGCCGACCGGGGACGACTGAGCCGGAACCCGGCTCTCACGACCGCGTGGGTGTCCGCATCCAGCCAGAAGGCGCCGTTGATCAGCCTGGGGTCGGCCCGCCTCGCCGTGATCAGGAGTTCCAGCAGCCGCACCTCGCGGCCGTCGGGGAGCCGGATCACCGTGGAGTCTCCGCTCGCGAAACGGTAATGCGCCTCGCCGCCCGGCCCCAGGGGGTTGAGAATGACCGTGGAGTCCAGTCGGAGAAGCATCTCCGAGTCCATGGGGTCGAACGCGAGCGCGGGGACCATGGCGGCAAGGCTGGCGGGCGGAACGCCCACCTCGCTGCTCGCCATGGGCTGGACTTCACGCGCGCCCCTCACCTCCACCCGCAACGTGTCGGGTGACCACTCGATGTGCGTGGCCGTCTCGCGCCGGAAAACGAGTTTCTCCACACCGGCGAACCGTGCCCGGATCGAGGTTCGCTCGTTCACGTCGACCTCGTAGCGCGAGATGCGCAGGTCGACGGTTGCGCGGCGGATGCGGGCCAGGTCCACGAGCTCCCGGGCGCCGGGGTCCGCGAAGGCGTCGGACCTGCCGGCGCTGGTCTCCTGTGCCTGAAGCCCGGCCCCTGCAACGGGTCCGAGGAGGACGACCGCCAGCCCCGCAACCAGGGTGGCGCCCGGGACGAGACGGAGTCTCCGGCGTCGGGCACCGGGGATGGTGTTGTCGCTCATGGGACCCGGCGCATCCTTTGCCTCTCGGCGGAGTTGTACGGCCTCTTCGGGGAGCCGGAAGGGTTCGGGCTCCGGCGTCCCTGTCTGGGGGAAGCACCCAGGCGCTCCACCATGTCCGGTCGGGACCCTCCCCTGCTGCTACGTGATTGCCGAGCCGGTTTCTTCAGGGCCGCTGTGCAGCCGCACTCACTACCGTCCGGCGGGCAGCCGGTAGCGCACGCCCACGTCTGCCATCATCTGCACGGTGGTGCGAGAGACCCCGCTCCCGAAGTCCGCGCCGTGGCGCAGGTACCGGACGCCCGGGGCAACGGAGAATCGGGACGACACGGGAATGTCCACCGACAGGGCCGTGAACCAGCCGATGGAAGGGGCGGACACCGAAGTCAGGCGTGCCCCCTCGACGTCGGTCCACGCGGCACCGAGGATCTGCCGAGTGACCCCCGCTCCGAGTCGCACGCCTCTCCAGTCGCCGGCCACCTCCGCCTCGATGCCGCTCCCCGAATAGCTGACCGGGGCCTGGGCGCAGATCCCGCCCTCGCACCCGAAGGAGGATTGCCCGTACCCCAGGCTCAGGACCAGCTGCTCGAGGGGTCGGAACCCCATGCGGATCCCCCAGTTTGCCCCGGCGGAACGGTCTCCTCCCGACGCAGAGCCATGGAATTCGCCCGTTCCGATCCCTCCCCGGAACTCCAGGTGAAAGGCTTCTCCGCCCGAAACGGGAGGGTCGGAGCGGTCCGCCGGAATGCCGACCATGGCCAGGGCCAGGAGCGCAGCCGCCAGGCTGGTCACCGTGGGCCTCCCCGGGGGTCGCCGGGCGAGCCGGTCCGAACGGGAACGCGGACCCTGTGGCTGCGCACACCGTCCGCCACCTCCACATCCAGTTCGGGGGCGGAGGTGGACAGGGTGGCGGTCCCGTGCCGGACGAGCGCCACCACCCGGCCGGTGGCCGGATTTCGCACCACGAGAAGCGGTGCACGCGTCGCATCCCAGGAAAGGGTCACGGTGGGCTCGCTGCCGGAACCGCCCGGCCCCAGGGGCGACAGCCCCGAAGCGGGGCGGGTGGCGCGGATCTCCGCCGCGTCGAGCGGCGCGCGAACGGAGGCCCCGGAGGCGCCGGGAGCAGGGGCAGGGGCGGGAGCGGGCGCGGGCGCGGCGTCGAAACTCGACATCCCGGGGCTGCCTCCCGCGGCCAGGGCGGAGGAGCGAACGGCGTCGACCCCCGGGCCCTGCAACCGAAGCTCGGCGAGGGCGGCGCGGGACCCGCTGTCGAGGGAGAGGGTGAAGGCGAAGTGTCGTTCGTCCCCGTCGCCTTCGGACACGGGCTCTGCCCCGAAGGAGGTCGAGAAGAGGACGGCCCCCCGGTCATCGATTCCCACGAGGCGGTAGGGTCCCGGGCGGGGGGGCTCGCCGGCAGTCGTCACGGCAAGCGCGGGTTCAATGACGGCGTCGCCTCCGCGGATGCGGCCCCAGAGCAGCAGTCCTTCCCCTTGTCCGCCGCCCCCGGCTGGCGACAGGACCGCCCGGTTCGACCCGCCGGCCCGGAAGGCCAGAACCGCCAGGTAGGTGTAGTCGCTGATCCAGCGGGGATGACAGTACCCCATGAGGTCGGCGATCCCGGGTTCCACCGCACGCATGGAGGCGAGGTCGACCCCGTGGACGCCGATCCGGCCCTGGCTGTGGGGGAAGCCCTGGTCCGGGTTCCCGGGGCCGCCGCAGGGAGCATGAAGGCGCCCGAAGTTGTGGCCGAGCTCGTGCGCCACCGTCCAGTTCGCGGCGGGGAGTGCGTCGTAGGAGAGGGCCGCCGGAAACCCGACGTAACCCAGCCCGGCCCAGTGCGCGATCCGCCGCACGATGCCGTGGTAGTAGGCGGTCTCGCCGTCGAGGGTGCGAAGGATCCGGATCTCGTTCAGGATCTGGTTCCATCCGGCCTGGGTCGAGGTGGACGCGCTGGAGGTGTAGGTCTCCCGCACGTCCACCTCGATTTCGTTCAGCGGATAGACCGCCCGGGTGGCCGCCATGAACTGTTCGACGTTGCCGGACGACACGCTGGCCACTGGAGCGTCGGGCTGGTTCACCGGAACGAACCGGATCCGGAAGGGCGGGACCCGGCGGACATCCAGGGTCAGGCTCCCCGATTCGGGGAACCGGGTCACGCTTTCACCCGACAGTCGCAGCGTTCCGGCGGAGACGGTCTCGATGACCATGGACACGCCCGGCTCCAGCAGGCTGCCCGGGACCGGGAGGTTGAAGCTGCGGGTGAACTCGCCCTCGTCGGCCTCCACCGGGATCCCGTCCAGGGCGGGGCTGACGAGGGTCGCCGTCTCCACCCCGTTTCGGAAGAAGCGCACCCGGACACCGGGCTGAAAGAAGTTCGCCTGGTCGGCGGTGACGAACACCCGGAGGAGTCCGCCCCGGCCGGCCACGAGGGGCACGGACCCGTCCCACCGCTGGATCGCCTGCGTGAGGTACGCGTGGGTCTGCGTCCGGACGCTCTCCGGGTTGACGCGCAGCGAGACACTGCCGAACTGGTCGCCGATGCTGGCCCCAAGGGTCACATGACCGGGTCCGACGGCCTGGAGGCGGTTGCCCCGCACCTCGAGAACGCCCCGGTTGGTGGAGGTCCAGGTGGGCTGGGCCCAGGGCGGCAGGTTCTCGATGGCCCGCCCATGCTGGTCAAGGAGGGTGACCCGGACCGGGGTGTCTCCGCCCACCGTGAGGAGATCGTCCTGCACCGAGAGTTCGAGCGCCGAAGGGATCTGCTCGTCGCCGGGGGCGAGGAAGGGCAGATCGGAGCAGCCGATTGCTCCGAGGCCCAGGGCGCACAGGGCGCCAGCGGCGACCAGGGCCCGAGCGGCAGTTCGAGGGGCAGATCCGGGAAACGAGGACAAGGCAGGTCGGGGTGGGAGGACCGGAGGAGACCCCGATCCTGCGTGCGAGGCGATGTGAAACCATGGAGCGAGCGGGGTCGGCGAGGGCTCTTCCATGCTACCCCGCCAACCCCGTCTCGGACCACCCCCGCGTCAGCGCCCCATCACGACGCCCTCGCGCCGTGGGTCGGCCCCGCCGAAGAACCCTCCTCCGGGAAGGACCTGGATCCCCTGGAGTCCGCTCGTGAGATCGCCTTCGCGGATCTCGTGGCCCCGGGCGCGGAGCGCCTCGATGACCGCGTCGGGAAAGCGCCCGGCCTCCAGTGTCGAGGGGCCGTTGGAATTCGTGAAGTTGGGAAGGTTGATGGCCTCCTGCGCGTTCAGATCCCAGGCGAGCATCCCCACCAGCGCCTTGGCGACGTAGTGGATGATGGCCGCGCCGCCGGGCGACCCCACCGTGGCGACGAACGCCCCCGTCTCGCGGTCGAAGACCAGGGTCGGGGTCATGCTGGAGCGGGGGCGCTTGCCCGCCTCCACCCGGTTGGCGAGGGGGAGGCCGTCCGCATCGCGGGGCGTGAGGGAGAAGTCGGTGAGTTCGTTGTTGAGGTGGAACCCGCCGGGCAGCCCGGTCCCGCCGTCGGACATGATGCGGGCGCCGAACCCGGACTCGATGGTCGTGGTCATGGAGACGGCGTTCCCGTCGGCATCCACGATGGAGATGTGGCTTGTTCCCGCCTCGGGCTGGGTCGGCTGAAGGCCGAAGGCCGTGGAGAGCGCGCCGGGGTTCCCGGCCCGGGCCGTGCCCATGCTGCGGCTCCCGACCAGCTCCGCCCGGCTCGCCAGGTAGTCCGGGTCCAGGAGACTCTCCCAGCTTCGGGCCGGGGGATCCACGAAGAGGCCGTCCCCCACGAACCGTGCGCGATCGGCGAAGGCGAGCTTGGCGGCCTCGAGGTAGCGGTGGAGCCACTCCGCCGAGGGGATGCCGTCCTCCAGCCCCGGCGCGCCAGCGCGGGCGTCCGGCCCGGGGCCCTCCCCTGCCGCTGCCTCGAGATGGTCCAGGATGCCCAGCATCTGCATCACCGCCAGGTGCCCCGAGGAGGGCGGAGGGAAACCGCACAGCGTCCAGTCGCGCCACGGGGTGCAGATGGCGTCCCGCCCGAAGTCCTGCTCGGGGTAGGCCGCCAGGTCCGAGGCGCGGAGGGTGCCCGGGCGCTCCGGGTGGCCCTGGACCCGTGCTTCGATGTCTTCGGCAATCGCGCCGTGGTAGAATGCCTGCACGCCCTCGTCCGCCACCTGCCGGAGCACTGCGGCCAGGGCCGGGTTCCGCAGGTTGTAGCCGACCGGATGCGGGTTCAGGTCCTCGTCGTAGTAGAGGGCCCGGGCGATGGGATCGCGCCGCAGGTCGGTATCTTCCTCGAGGATCAGGTTGAGGCGCGGGCTCAGCGAGAACCCCTGTTCGGCCAGCGTGATGGCGGGGGTGAAGAGGTCGGCCCAGGGGAGTCGACCATGGGCGGCATGGGCCACTTCCAGCATGGCCAGCAGCCCGGGAACGCCAACGGAGAGTCCGCTGGCCCGGGCTTCCGAGAACGGGTACGGCGACCCGTCGGCCCGGATGAAGAGGTTCTCGTCGGCGCCGGCCGGGGCCACTTCCCGCCCGTCGTAGGCAGCGATCTCCGAACCGTCCCAGTTCATCAGGAAGGCGCCCCCCCCGATGCCGCTGGACTGGGGCTCCACCAGCGTCAGCACCATCTGCACGGCGATGGCCGCATCCACCGCGGTCCCGCCTGCGACGAGCACCTGGTAGCCGGCGTCGGTGGCCAGCGGGTTCGCCGCGGCGACTGCGAATTCCGACGTGGTCCAGCCCGGCTTCTCCTGGTAGCCGGTGGCGATCTCGGGCTGGACGGGCACCTCGTAGCCTACCCCGGTGGAACGGTCGGCGGTCTCGGCGGGGGCGCACGCTGCCAGGGCAACGGTGCCGGCAGCGAACAGGGCACCGAAGCGCGACAGGGAAAAGGGCAGGAAGAACGGATTCGGCACGGATGGCTCCGGGTCCGGGGGGCGAACGCACCGTCCGGCGGCGGGCCGGCGCGGCGGTGGTGCCCTGGCTGGTCGGGGGAAAGCCAATGTGGGACGAGCGCGCGCGCAGGGGAAGCCCCGGGACGGCGCCGGGGAAGCGTTCGGAGTCCCGGCAGGACGGCTCCGACCCGGAGGCGCGGCGGGCGCATCCGGGCCGGAGGTGAAAGGTTCGCGGTCGCGAGGGCCGGGTCAGGCGTCGCGGTTGAGGCAGGCGGTGAAGTTGGGGTTGTTCTGCTCGTCCACCGGAACCGGGAAGTTCACGTCGGTTCCGTAGGTCCCGCCCTTGAAATAGCTGCCGGTGGGGAAGACGGATTCGGCGTCCCGGTTGTACTGCCTGACCAGTCGCCGGAGGTCACCCAGCCGGTGACCCGTCTGCCAGAGCCAGAAGGCACGCTCCTGGAAGTGCAGGTCCACGGCGCCGTCGGGCCCGTTCAGGTCGTCCTGTCCGACGGGCGCGAGGCCCTCGGTGGCGCGCAGGTCGTTGTGGATCTGGAGAAACGCCCCCGTGTTGCCCGCAGCGAGGGCGGCTTCGGCCTCGATGAGGCGTGCCTCGATGCCGGTGGCGACCGGCACGTTGGCGGTGTTGGACGCATACTTCCTCTGGCTGTACTGGACCGACGTCTGGTCGAAGCCGAATCCGTCCTGGAACCAGACGACCCTCGGGTCACCGGCCCGGATCACGTTGCCGGCAGCGTCGACCTCGGTCCCCATCGTCCGATAGGGAAGCCCGTTACCTCCGGCCTGGTCCGCGATCCTCCACCGCTTCACGCTGTTCACGAAGTTCCAGATCCCGTTCCACTGCCGCGTCGTGGCGTTGCTGTGGATGACCTGGAACACGAAGCCGGTGGGCACGTCGGCCACGGCGGCAGCCGCCTCGTCGTACCGGTTCAGATTGAGAAGTGCACGCCCCAGGCCGACCGCGGCCGCATTGGCCTCCAGCGTTGCCCCCGCCTCGGCGGCAATGGAAGCGCCCGCCGTGAACCAGTCGACGGCGCCCTCGAAGATTTCCTCCGTGGTCCGGGGCTCCCCGAAGACCTCGGGCTCCCCGATGGGCAGGTCGCTCATGGGCACGCCGGAGCAATACATCTCGCCAAAGGCGTTGTGCATCAGACCGGCGAGCACGCTGGCCTCCGCATGGGGGCGCGTACCGGGATCGTTCAGCTCGAAGAGTCCCGCCGCTCGTTCAGCGGCGGCCCGGCCCCGGTGCATCAGTCGGAAGGTGGTCTGGGCCGTGGCGTTGTCCACGCGCACGCGCCGCTGATCCACCTCCTCGCGGGTCGGGAAGCTCCCCGACGCCTGGTACTCGTCGGTCAGGAGCCCGCTCATGAGGATGTAGGAATTGTCCTGTCCCGTGGCGCTTCCCGAGTACCCCACCTGGAATTCCCCGATGGCGTGCGCACGCACCGCGGGGAGGTTTTCGGGGTCGAGAATGTCGTCGGCCGTGGCCGTCTGGGGGTCCTGCACGCCGAGAATCGTGTCATCGAGATCGCATCCGGCCAGGAGAAGAAGCACGGCGAGCGCGGGGAGGATCCCCGCGACACCAGGCTTCCGGCCCGTCCGGCAGTTGTCATGGATGTGTCGCATTTTCGTGTCTCCGTCGGAATCAGAAGTTCAGGCTCACGCGTGCGGTCCATTGGCGAAGCGGAGGCTGCGTCAGGAAATCGGCCGTCGAGAAGTTGGCCTGCCCCGCGAAGTTGACCTCGGGGTCGAAGCCCGTGTAGTCGGTCCAGGTGGCCAGGTTGCGACCTGACACCGTGATCGCCATTCCGGAGACTCCGAACCGCTCCACCCGCTGCTGGGGCACCATGAACGTCAGGCTGAGTTCACGAAGCTTGGTGAAGTCCGCGCGCTCGAAGTACGAGCCCCGCGCACCCATCCGCGCTGCGACGCTTCGGGCCTGGCCCTCGGGATCCGACGCTGGGTCGAACGCCTCGCGGCAGTTCAGAAACGCGGATCCGCAGCGGAAGAACCGCGTGCTGTTGTTCATCCAGTGGCCGCCCTGGTGATCCAGGAGCGTGGAAACCCGGAACATGTCGAAGAGTGTGAAGTCCATTGAAAGCGCGATCTCTCGCGTCGGCATGGACGGTCCGAAGAACTCCTCTTCCTCGCTGAGCGTAACGTCGGCGGAAGTGACGATGCCGTCTTCCGGAACGTTGAAGTCGATGAGACGCAGGCCCCACATGCCGCCCAGGGGGTACCCCTCCTGGTGACGCTGGGAGTCGCCCCCGAGACCGAAGATGATCGGCTCGACGTCCCCCAGGTCGGTCAGTTCGTTCTCGGTGTAGGAGCCCGAGAGCGACGCGTTCCAGCTGAACCCGTCCCGCTCGACCAGGCTGACCCCGATCACGCCTTCGACTCCGGCGTTCCGTACTTCACCGATGTTCTCGAACCGGGTGACCGTGGCGCCCAGGGACGGGGCGAGCCGGCGCTGGACGAGGGCGTCCCGCGACCGCTTCGTGAAATAGGTCAGCTCGAGGCCGACTCGGTCCTCCATGAACCCGGTATCGAACCCGAATTCGAACTCCGTCGAGATCTCGGGACGGAGGTCGGGGTTCCCCGCGCCACCCACCGAGAAGCCCGGCACGTTCTGGTCATCGACGTTCACCGTCTCCGGCGTGAAATAGAGGATGGCGTCCCGGAACCCCGGGCGCAGTCCGGACCGTCCGAAGGCGGCGCGGACCCGGAACATGTCCATGGCGTCCGCCGCCGGGAACCAGCCCTCTTCGCTCAGGACCCACGAGGCACTTGCCGACGGGTAGAAGATGAGGTCCAGCTGGTCGCCGAAGGAATTGTCGTCGTCGGCGCGAATCGCGGCGTTCAGGAAGATGCGGTCGTTGAAGGCCAGTCGCTGCTCGATGGCGGCCCCCACGGTCCTGAGGTCCGAGAACTGCTCGCTTACCGCGAAGTTGTCACTGGCGGCCAGGAGCGACCGCGTTCCGGGGAGCAGCCCGCTCGCCGAGGCGTAGGTGCCCTCGAACACGTCGCGCGTGAACTCTGCGCTCAGCCCGGTGCTCGCCCGGATCGTCGGAGACAGTTCGTAGGATGCACGCCCGACGGCGTTCCAGGTGTAGTTGCTGACGTTGATCCGGTTGGACGTCCGGGTGCCGGTGGGCAACTGGGCCCCGAAGAAGATCGTGTTCGGGGGGGTGAACTCCTCGTCCTCGCGGTTCACCAGGTCCATGCCGGCCGTGCTCGAGACCGAGAGCCACTGCAGGGGCTGCCAGTCGGCACGCAGACTTCCCATCAGGCGCCCGACGGTCTGGCCGGTCTCCATCAGGTTCAGGTTTTCAGGGCTGGTGAGGACGTAGCCTCGGCTTTCGCCCGGTCCATCGATGGGGTTGCCCAGGAGTGCGCCCGAAATGAGCCCGAGCGTGTTGTTGTCATTCTGGGGGAGCCAGGTCTCGTTCGTCACGTAGCCGGTGCTCACGGCCACGTTCAGGTCCTCCCGAATCTGGCCCTGGAAGTTTGCACGCAGGTTGGCGGCCTGACGGGTGTTGACCTCGAAGACCCCCTGCTCGTCGGAGAAGTCCCCGGAGAGGAAGTACTGGAAATCGGCCGTCCCGCCTGAAACGTTGAGCCCGTAGCGCTGCCGGTTTCCGGTCTGCACGGCGCCCGTTTCCTCGATGGGATTCCACACGGCCAGGGAGTCCTGCTGGCAGACGCCCTCCGCCTGCTGGAGCAGCGTGCACCCCAACGTGGGGCTCCCGTCGACGGTGGTCCACGCACCCCAGTTGGCCGGGTAGGTCGTGGGGTCCTCCATGACACCCAGCTCCGAGTAAACCGTCCACCGGGCGTCGCCTGCAAGGCCCCGCCGCGTGGTGATCTGGAGGACGCCGTTCGCGCCGGCGGTGCCATACAGCGCCGCGGCAGCCGGCCCCTTCACGATCTCGATGCTCTCGATGTCTTCGGGGTTCAGGTCCTCGAACCGGGAGAAGCCCTGGCCACCCACCCCGATGGAGGTGGACATGGGGCTGTTGTCCATGCGAACACCGTCGACCACGATCAGGGGTTCGTTGGAAAGGGACACGCTGTTCGCTCCGCGGATGCGGATGCGTGCGCCCGTTCCCACGGTTCCCCCGGAGGAGCCCACGGTCACACCCGCCGCACGCCCCTGGAGCATGTCGGAGAAAGTCTGAATGGCGGGCAGCTCGATGTCGTCGGTACTGATCCGCGCGGTGACGTTGCCGATTTCCCTGCGCACCCGCTGCTCACCGAAGGCCGTCACCGTGATGCCCTCCAGTCCGATTGCATCCTGCCGGAGCTGGAAGTTCACGTCGTGCGTCTGGCCCGCCATGACGACGACTTCCTGCGTCGCCGTGGCATAGCCGATGAACGTGGCGCGGATGCGCTGTTCCCCGGCCGGGGCGTTCGAGAGGGTGAAGTTGCCCTGAGGCCCGGTCAACGTTCCGAGCTGGGTGCCGGCAATCGTCACCTGGGCGCCGGCAAGCGGCTGGCCGGTGCCCTGTGCAATCACGGTACCGCGCACGATGCCCGTGTCCTGCGCGACGGCAGGGGCGGCCCCGAAAAGGAGGGTCAGGCCCAGGAGCGCGCATGCACGCCCCGGGAATGTCCGATCACGAGAGTGACTCATTGGAGTCTCCTTGCGTTCGAGAGGTCCGGCGGGCGCCTGCGTGGGCGCCTCCGACCGGATCAGGAGAGACTGCGAATGAGACGGAAGGATCGGGTTGTTGCGTTCGAGGGGTGGGTCAGGCGCCCGGGGGCGCGGTGGCAGTCTGCAGAAACACG
>REBP01000169.1 GCA_007692665.1 Gemmatimonadales bacterium
GTCTCCGGGTCCTGGCTGAAGACCGGAATCACCTTGAGGAGGCGGGCCGAGGGGAGTCCCCAGACGGAGAGCTGCCCGCTGTACCCCCCGGAGAAGAAGGCGTAGAACTCGTCGTGTTCGCCGGGGGCCACCCAGGTTCGTTCGGCGGCATCCCCGGTCGCGATGACGCCGTTGTCGCCTGCACATCCCGAGAAGGCGACGCCCATTCCCGCGACCACAAGGGTGGCGAGAGCCGTGTTCAGCTTCCTGATCGATTTCATGGTTCGCTCTCCATTACGGTGCGGAGGTACTCGACGATGGCGCGTGCTTCGTCTTCGGAGATGTTCTGGAACGGCATGACCAGCGGGTACTCGGCGAGGAGCTTCTGCCCCTCGGGGTGCTCCCGGGCCATCTGCTCCGGGTTCAGGATGAAGTTCATGACGAACGCCGCGCTGCGGCGCTCGAGGACCCGGCCCAGCGGAGGCCCGACGAACCGCTCGTCGAGCATGTGGCAGGCCTCGCAGTTGAACTCGAAGACTTCCTGCCCGCGGGCCGCCTTTTCCGCGTCCACGGGGGCCAGCGTGACCTCGGACGTGATGGGGCCGACGCCGTGTTCGAGTTCGAACGCGGTAAAGGAGGGACCCGAGGCCGCGGCGCTCCCGTCAGGCCGGGCTTCGCCGTCCGGACGGTCGTCGCCGCCACAACCGGCCACGAGGGCCAGGGTGCCCAGGGTGAGCGCGAGGGATCGGATGCGGTACATGAACAGGGTCTCCTCCGTTGAGGGGTTCTCGGTCTCGTGAAGCTGGAAGAAAGCTAGGCCTGGCCCGGAAACCCGTCTGTCCGGCAAAGACCGTGGGCGGATGTGGGGCAATCCCCTACAGCCGTTCGCCTGTGACCTCCGTCACAGCCCGGGGAGAGGCGTCGACCCAGATTCCACGGACGAGGGTTCCGGATCTCCCGGGACCCGACACCGGCTCGGGAGCGGGGAATGCACACCATCGTGAGGCGCTTCATCAAGACGGGAGGGGTGTTTCTCCTGGTGGGGCTGGCGCTGGGCGCGTGGCTCCTGCTGTCCCGGGAACTCCTCGGACGTGGCGTGCATCCGCATCTCGTGTCGGCGCACACCCACGCCCTCCTGTCGGGATTCGGGCTCTTCCTGATCTTCGGGGTCGCCCTCTGGCTCTTCCCGAAGCCACCGAAGGGCGACCTCCGGTACACACCGGGCCGGGCCCGGCTCGCCTACTGGATCCTTCTCGCGGGAACGTCCGTGCGGGTGGCCATGGAGGTGCTCCGGAGTGCGGTTCACGGCGCATGGATTCCCTGGGCCATCGTGGCGTCCGGGTTTCTCCAGGTCGCGGGGGCGTCCTTCGTCCTCTGGATTCTCTGGCCCAGGATCCGTGCGGTGGGAAGCCACCTTCGCGAAGCCTCGGGCGAGAGGTTCTGACCATGGCCGGGGCCCTGTACCACGCGCTTGTCTTCCTGCACCTGGTGGCGGCCCTGGTCTGGCTCGGGGGGATGTTCTTCCTGGGACTCGTGGGAGCCCCGGTGCTCCGGAGGGTCGAGCCCGCCGAGGTCCGGTCGAGGCTCTTCCATGACCTGGGCGTGCGGTTCCGGGCGGTGGGATGGGGAGCGATCGGAGTTCTGCTCGTCAGCGGTGTGGCCATCCTTCAACTTCGGGGCATGCTCTCATGGACGACGCTTTCGGACCCGGCCTGGTGGGGCACACCCATCGGAACGGCACTCGCCTGGAAGCTCCTTGCCGTGGCCGCGATGCTCGCGATGAGCGCGTGGCACGACTTCGTGGCCGGCCCTCGGGCCGGACGGCGGGCACTTTCGCCGGAGAAGCGGGACCGCGCTCGTCGTCGCTCGGCATTCATGGCTCGCGCCAACACCGCCATGGGGCTTCTCCTTATCTACTGGGCGATGCGTCTCGCCCGGGGAGGGTAGGCCCGTGAGCCCGGCCGTGCGGGGGTTCCTCCGGAGCGCGGTGGCCTGGCTCGTGATCGGCCTGCTCCTCGGCATCTGGATGGCCGTGGACCCCGCCCGCGCACCCTTCGTCCGGCTCGCGCACATGCACGCGCTCCTGCCCGGGTTCGTGCTCCTGATGATCTTCGGCGTCGGGTACCATGTCCTTCCGCGCTTTTCCGGGCGCCCGCTCCCCTGGACGCGGGGCCCCATGGTCCACCTCGTCCTGGCCGATCTCGGGCTGTTCCTCCTGGTCGGCGGCTTCCTGCTCCGCTTTTCCCGGCCGGGCGTGGCTCACCTCGCACTCCCGGCGGGCGGCCTGCTGTTCCTCGCCGGTGCATTCCTCTTCGCCCACGTCACCTGGTTCCTCACGGAGGCTCCACCATGGCAACGCTTGAAGACGACAGGGGGCGGGACACCCCCCTCCACCACGATCTCACCCTGAACGAAATCGTGACCCGACAGCCGGAGGCGGCGGGCATCCTCCTGGAGCTCGGCTTCGACGCCTGCTGCGGGGGCGCCCGGACACTCCTCGAGGCGTCGCGGCGGTGCGGCGTCGACCCGGAGGTGGTCCTGCGCCGGCTCTCCGGGCCGGAGGACCGATGAGCCCAGCCGCTCGCCCGCCCATGGCCGACGTCGACTTCGACCGGGCCCCCTTCCTCGTGATCTGGGAGACCACCCAGGCCTGCGACCTGGCCTGCGTTCACTGCCGGGCCGAGGCGATCCCATGCAGGGACGCCGGCGAGCTCTCCACCGACGAGGCCTTCCAGCTGATGCGGACGGCCCGGCGCTTCGGGCGCCCCCTCTTCGTTCTGACCGGCGGGGACCCGGCCAAGCGACCCGACGTGGTGGAGATCGTCGCGGAGGGCGCGAGGCTCGGCCTCCGCATGGGCATGACCCCCTCGGCGACCCCCCTTCTCACGTCCGAACTCGTGACAGATCTCGCCGGGGCCGGCCTCACGCGGCTCGCCATGAGCCTCGACGGCGCCACCGCCGCATCCCACGATGCGTTCCGGGGTGTGGGCGGTTCCTTCCATCGGACCCTGGACACCCTCCAGGCGGCGCGGGGGCTCGGCCTCTCGACCCAGGTGAACACGACGGTGACCACGCGGACGCTGGGGGAGCTGGATGCCGTCGTCGAGCTGCTCCGCGACCTCGGCATCTCCCTCTGGTCGGTGTTCTTCGTGGTGCCGACAGGGCGCGCGACCTCCGGCGACCTGCCGAGTGCGCAGGCGTTCGAGGAGGTATTCCAGCGAATGGCCGCGCTCGCGGCGCAGGTGCCCTTCGACATCAAGAGCACGGCAGCGCCTCACTACCGGAGGGTCCTCGTGCAGCGCCAGGTCGAGGCCCGAAGGCAGCATGGGCGGGCTACCCCGCCGGATCCCCTCGCCGGCGGGGTCGGATTCTCCATGGCCGACGGGGTGGGCCGGGCCCGCGGCGTGAACGACGGCAACGGGTTCGTGTTCGTGAGCCACAGGGGGGACATCATGCCGTCCGGGTTTCTTCCCCTCGCCCGCGGAAACGTCCGGACCCACGACCTGGTCGAGGTCTACCGGAAGGACCCCCTCTTCCGGAGCCTCCGGGACCCCGACCTCCTCGGGGGAAAGTGCGGCATGTGCGAGTTCCGCACGATCTGCGGCGGATCCCGCGCACGCGCCTACGCCATGACGGGCGACCCGCTGGCCGCCGAGCCATCCTGTGCCTGGGAACCGGCGCGCTGGCGTGCCAGCCGTTCGGCGAGCCGCGCCGCCTCCCGGACCCTGCCGATGATCCCCGGGCGCCCCGCGTAGTTGGTGTGAAGGTGGATGCCCTCCGGAAGGCGGAGGGCGTCCAGGGCACGAAAGCTCCGGTCCCACGCCGGCATCCTGGCCCGCGAGACATGAAGGGGACGGGCCCGGGACCCGGTCCATCGCTCGGCCTCCGCCAGGGCGATCCCGGCGAGCCCCTCATCGTCCAGGGCCGACAGGTGCGGGTGTCGGGCCCCTCCCAGGAACGCCACGGCGGTCGATCCGGACCCGTCGAGGTGGCCCGAAAAGGTCATGCCGCGGATCCCCGAGGTCTCGCCGTGGGCGACCTGGAAGCCGAGCCCTGGCGGCAGCGGGTCGAGGGCCAGGTGCACGAGCAGGATCCGGTTCATCCGGAGGAGGCGAAGGTTCTCCGCGACGGACGGAGCGATGTCGTCCAGGACCCCGGCAGCGGCCGCCGGGGGTGTCGTCAGCACCACGGCGTCGCATTCGAGGCTCGTGGTGCCGGCAAGGATGCGCCAGCGCCCCCCTACCACGGGCTCGATGGCATCGACTCCCGCCTCCAGGGTCAACCGGTCCCGCACCTCCGCCGCCATCGACCTCGCCAGGCTCTCCATCCCGCCCGGGGGGACCACCGGGGGCACATCCAGGAGCTTGTTCCCACGCCGCGAGAGGAGCATGGCCACGAGGCTCCGTTCTCCCCCCATCTCCCGGAGCGCCGGGAGGAGGGCCCGCCCGGCGTCCATGTCATCGGGATCCGAACCGTACAGCCCTCCGAAGAGAGGACCCAGGAGCGCCTCACAGGCCTCGCGGCCGGCGCGCTTCCGGAGATACTCGCCGGACGAGAGGTCCACGTCCGTGGGATCGCCGGGCACGAAGGGTTCGAGGGCCAGCCGCAGCTTCCCCCGGGCGGAGAGAAGGGAGGTCGACCATCCCTCGCGGAGCGACGCCGGGACCGGGTGGAGCCTTCCCCCCCGTCCCACCAGGAAACGATGCTCGCCGGGGGTGATCCTGCCGCCTCCAATCGACCCGAAGCACGACGCATCCCATCCCGGGATTCGTTCGAGGTGGGGGAGCAGTTCCGGCACGGGGCGCAGCCGCTGGGGGCCGAGTTCCAGGATGCCACCGTCCCGGCGGACGCTCCGGATCACGCCGCCAACCCGGGGGCTCCTTTCGAAGAGGTGGAACGGGACGCCGCGCGCGGCAAGCGCCACACCGAGGGCCAGACCGGAAACCCCGGCTCCCACGATGCCGATCATGCGCCCACCCCCGGATCCCCGAACCGGGGAAGGTCCAGGTGCAGACGCGTGCCCTCGCCGGGGACCGAGGAGATCTCGAGGCGACCCCCGGCGTAGCGGGCACGCTCATGCATGCGGAGCACACCCAGGTGGCGATCCGTCTGAAGCAGGACCCCGGCGGGGTCGAAACCGGAGCCGTCGTCCTCGAGATCGATCTCGACGCGTCCGGGAACAAGCCGGTAGCGGAGGCGGATGCGGGTGGGTGCGCCGTGCTCCAGGGCGTTCGCGATCCCTTCTCCGAGAATCCGGTACATGGCCAGCGCCCCCCCGGGAGCCAGGTGGGGATCGACGGAATCCCCTTCCACCTCGACCTTGACGTTCCTGTCGCGGGTGAGGTGGCGGGCCTGGACCTCCACGGCCCTCGAGGCCCCGAGCTCGTCGAGCTCGGGGGGGCGAAGGCCGCGGGCGATCCTTCCGATGCTCTCGAGGGCCGTCAGGGCGTCGCTCCGCGCTTCCTCGAGGGCCCGACAGGTCTCCTCGAGTCCGGGCGGCGGAGGGTCGGGGACGCCGCGCTGGGCGAGGTGGATCCGGACCAGGGCAGAGGAGAGGAACTGGGCGGTCCCGTCCAGGAGCTCCCGGGCCAGCCTCTTCCGCTCCAGCTCCTCGGCCTCCGAGACTCGGGCAGCCAGCGTCCGCTCCCGGTCGCGGGCCCGCTCCAGCGCGTCGAGCATGCGGTTCACGACCTGGACGACCCTGGTCATGTCGCGGTCCGCCAGCCGGGAAACCGGGACCCGGGCCTCCAGGTCACCCTTCTCGACCCGCCGGACCACCGACTCCATGGCACGGAGTGGACGCAGGGCGAGCCCCACCAGGAGCGCGTTGGCTCCGGCCACCAGCAGGACGCCCAGGGCAAGCCACAACTTGAGCCACGGGTCGGGAACGGTGCGGGCGACGAGGGCGCCGGCGGCCGCGGCCCCCCCGATGAGGAGGGTGGCGGCCACGACGATCTTGATGTGGAGCGAGACGCCCAGGAGGCGGCCCGCCCACGGCTCGGGAGCCGATCCTTGCATGTCCGGTCGTCCGGCTGGGAGGGGCGCGGTGGTGGATTCAAACGAAAGGTTGCACCTTTCCCTTCGTCAATCTGTCGGGAGTCGGACGAAGGTCCTGTGGGGAAATCCTCCACACCGTCCCTCCCCCCCTCGAGGAGAACGTGTGGCCGAAGCGCCCTTTCGTGCCTACGAGGCGGTGTTCGATGCGAGTCCGGACGGCATCGTCGTCGTGGACGGCCGCGGGCGGATCAGTGCCGCCAACCCACAGGCGCTCAGGATGCTGGGCTACACCCTCGAGGAACTCGTGGGCCAGCCCGTGGAGATCATGGTCCCCCCGAGTGTACGCGGACGCCACGTGGCCCTGCGCGACGGGTTCATGGAGCGACCCGCCAGCCGCCCCATGGGCGCCGACATGGAACTGAGGGCGATTCGGAAGGATGGTCGGGAACTCCCGGTCGACGTGGCACTCCGCCCGGTGGGAAAGGGAGAGGACCGGTTCGTCATTGCGGTGATCCGGGACACGACGCGGGAGCGACGGATGCAGACGCTGGGTACGGGCGCCCTGCGCGCGACCGAGGAGGAGCGGAAGCGCATCGCCCGCGAACTCCACGACGACACCGCCCAGTCGCTGGCGGCCATCATGATGCGCCTCGGCGTCCTGGAGAAGACCACCGACGAGGGGGCCCGTGCCCGGATTCACACCGAATTGAACGACGCCCTCGAGGGACTCGTCGAGGGGGTCGGGAGAATCGCACGAGGGCTGCGCCCCCCTGCCCTCGAGGATGTGGGGGTCGAGGCCGCGATCCGGTCTCAGGTTCGAACGTCCCTCGAAGGAAGCGGGATCGCCGTGAGACTCCATCTCGAACCCGTGGCCGACCGACTGTCCGAGGAGGCCCAGCTCGTGGTATACCGCATCGTGCAGGAGGCGCTCTCCAACGTGCGCCGGCATTCGGGCGCGACAACCGTCGAGGTCTGCCTTTCGGTGGAGGGTGAGGGGGAACACGCCCACGTGGTCGCCACGGTTACCGACGACGGTCGCGGCTTCGACGCCGAAGGCGAGTTCCTGGCGGGGGCGGGGCTGGGACTGATCGGCATGGACGAACGGGCCCGCATCCTCGGCGGGCGGCTGATGCTGTCCAGCGCGCCCGGCGAGGGGTGCATGGTCCGGCTCCGCATCCCTGCTCCCTCCGGCTCTTCCCGATCCGCGAACCCCGAGGCTTCCGGTGTCTGACCGCGTCAGGATCCTGCTGGCCGATGACCACGCCATCTTCCGCGCGGGGCTCCGCGCCCTCCTGGAACTCGAGGACGAACTCGAGGTGGTGGGGGAAGCTGCATCCGGAGACGAGGCCGTGGAGAGGGCACTGGCCCTCCGTCCGGACATCGTGATCATGGACCTCTCCATGCCGGGAACCCACGGGCTGGAGGCGACCCGCCGGATCGCCGCTCTCGACATCGGGGTCAGCGTGCTGGTCCTGACGGTGCATGCCGAGGAGGAATACCTGGTGCCGGTGGTCGACGCCGGCGCCTCCGGGTACCTCACGAAGGCCAGCGCCGGCCGAGACCTTGTGGACGCAATCCGGGTCGTGGCTCGAGGCGAGGTCTACCTGCCGGCTCGAGCCACCACCCTCCTCCTTCAGCAGTACCGGAAGGCAGAACGCGATGGGGGTGCGGCAGTTCCCGGGCTGAACGAGCTCAGTGCCCGCGAGACCGAGGTGCTGGCCCTGACCGCCGAGGGCTATTCCTCCACCGAAATCGGCCAGAAGCTCTTCATCTCCCCGAAGACCGTGGACACCTACCGCGCCCGCATCATGCAGAAGCTCCGGCTGAACCACCGCTCCGAGCTCGTCCGCTTCGCCCTCCGGACGGGGCTTCTCCGCGAAGTTTGAGCGCACGTGCGCCCGCGCGCGGCTCCGGGCACCGGCTCAGGGGAGGAGCACCTGGGTCAGCACGTGGACGATTCCGTTGGAGGCCCTGACGTCCGCCGTCAGGATGCTGGCCCCCCCGATGAGAATCCCCTGCGGGGTGCTCGTCACCGTCAGCGTTCCCCCCCCGGCGGTCTCCAGTTCGGTGATGTTGCGCAGCTCGGCCAGCGTGTGGACGCCGGGAACCACGTGGTGCAGGAGGATGCCGGCGAGCGTTTCCGGGTCCTCGAGGAGGGACTCCATCGCTCCGTCGGGGAGGTTGGAGAACGCCCCGTCGGTGGGCGCAAACACCGTGAAGGGTCCCCCGTCATGGAGCGTTTCCGTGAGCCCGGCCGCTTCCACCGCGCGCAGGAGTGCGCTGAACTGACCGGCCACCCGTGCGACCTCGACGATGGAGGCCTGGGGTGCAGCCGCGGCGGCGGGCGTGGGCCCGGGGGCCTCGGTGTCACCGCCGCATGCCGCGGCGAGGACGACGAGACCCCCGAGCAGGACAAGGGTGAGGGGACGCCGACGGGAAGTGCGCGGGGCTGACGGGTCATGCGGAGCTGGACATCTGGACATGGGACCCCCTCTTCTGGCTTGGCTGACCTGAAAGGCATGGGACACAAAACCTGCCCCGGATCATAGCTTCTCCACGCACTCCCTTCCGTCGGGAATTATCCGCTCCCCGGCGTGGGGGGATTCCCTACCCGGGGGACGGCCGTTGCCGCAGCGGAGGATTCCCGGGGTTCAGTGATGTGTGTGGTTGCTCATGTCCGCCAGCACCGTGCTTCCGTCGTCCACGATCACGACCCCGATCATGCCGGCGGCGGTCTCGTTCCCGTCCGCATCTCGCGGACCCGTGGCATGCGAGAGGACGTGGCAGTGCCAGATCCAGGTGCCTCCGAACTGCGGGTCCAGGATCACATCCCAGGTTTCACCAGGGGCCAGGCTCAGCGTGTTCATCTTCTGCGGCACTTCGAGGGGAAAGCCGTCCTTCGCCACCACCGTGAAGAAGCCTCCATGCATGTGCATGGGGTGGTACATGCCCCCCAGGTTCGCGATGCGGAGCTTCACCCGCTCACCGAGCTTCATCTCGATGGGATCGATGAGGGGAAACTCCTTTCCGTTGATGACGTAGCCCAGCGGCCCGTCGCCCAGGATCCACTGCTCCTCGCGGTCGACCCTCCGTGACGCGGGTGCGTTCCTCTCCTCGATGACGAACATCCCGTAGAGCCCCGCGGCCTCCTGGCTCATGGCATTGAAGTGCGAGTGGTAGAGCCGCGTGCCCGCCGGGTCCGCCACGAACTCGTAGGTGAACGAGTCCCCGGGCAGGATGGGGTCCTGGGAGATGCCCGGGACGCCGTCCATGTTGTTCGGCACGAAGAGTCCATGCCAGTGGGTCGTATGCGGCTCGTCCAGGTCGTTTCGGACCGTGATGCGCACCCGCTCCCCCTCGGTCACCCGGATGAGCGGCCCCGGGATCATGCGGTTGTAGGCCATGGCGTCGACCAGGTTGCCTTCCTTCGTCTCCCAGCGAATCCGCTCCGCGGTGAGATGGAAGACCTTCGCACCGTCGTCGGCCACCTCGAACTCGAGTTCCTGCAGGCCCTTCACGCCGGTGATCTCCGGCGGCGCCACGCCGGACCCGGCGGTGCGAGTCGCCGGGTCCGTGGCCTCGATGCTTCCTCCGGACACGACCAGCGTCCCCTTCATCTCGAAGCCGATGTGCGGGGTGCAGACGAACTCGTAGACCCCGTCGGGAAACCGTTCGTCGATGTGGAGCTCGTAGATTTCGCCCTTCTTGTTCAGGTACGGGCCGGTCCACGCATCGCCCAGTTCCACGCCGTCGGGCGCGGTGTTCCGAACGAACTGGACGTTGTGCGGCATGTCTCCGTGCTGAACGAACCGGACCACGTCGCCGCGGCGGACCTCGATCCGGTCGGAGGCGAAGCGGAAGGAGCCGTTGTCGTCGCGCATCTCGACGTCGATCACGCGGGCCTCGATGGAACTCTCGCCGGAGAGGGGATCGCAGCCGGAGGCGCCCAGGGTCAGGGTCAGCCCCACCGCAAGAATGGGCAGGAGTCGACGTCGGGACGTGGCGAGCAGGAGGGTGTTGGACATGGGATCTGTCGACCGGGGTTGAAAATGGGGCTGGATTCGGATTCGCGGTCCGCGCGGAGCTTCCCGCGGCAGACGAACGAACGCTACCGATCCCGCCCCACCTCCCCTATCGGGGATCCCCCCTTCGGATGTGTAGGGAATCCCCCTACAAGCGCCGTATCCCGAATCCCCGGGTCGACCGCGCCGATCCTTCAGAGAGCCGAGATCCCGACGTGACTGGTCGTCTCCGACTCCCCTCCACTACCGGTGCCCTACAGAGCCTGGCGCACCCCGATCTCGAAGTTCCGCCCCGGGCCCACGTAGATGCCCTGCCGGAGGCCGGTGACGTAGCGTTCGTTGGTAAGATTCTTCAGCGCACCGAATACTGCGAGGGATGACGTGGCCTGCCACTGCGCGGAAAGGTCGAACAGGGTGTAGGCGGGCATGCGACCGCCCCAGATTCCGCCGGCAGCGTTGACCGGGATGGCCCGCAGGTTGGTCTCGTCGCCGAACTGCGCGCCCCTGTGGTGTGCAACCAGGGCCGTGCGGAGCGGACCGTGGTGGAAGTCCAGTGAGAGATTCGCGAGAACACGCGGGGAGTAGGGAATCCGGTTGCCCTCGTTCGCCCCGGTCTGGAAGCGCGAGACCGGCACCCACGTGACGTTGCCCGAGAGCGCGAGGCCCTCGATCAGCCGGTACCCCAGCGCCATCTCTGCTCCCTGGTGCAGCGTCTCGCCGGCATTCGACTGGGACAGCGTCGGGTCGCTGTTCCCGGTGACCACCTGGTTCTGAAAATCCATGCGGAACACCGCGAATTCGTAATCGAAGGCATTCCGGGTGCCGCGGACCCCGAGTTCGAGGTTGGTAGACCGCTCGGCTTCGAGCTGCTGGTCCGTCATGCCGTCCAGCGCCACTCCGTTCGACGCGGGGGAGAAGGCACGGTAGACGCCGCCGTAAAGCTGCGCGGACTCGTCGAGCGCGTAGGTCGAGCCGATGCCGGGAAGGAATTCCGTATTGGATGTCCCGGCCGTCTCGTTTTCGCTGGTGAGGACGCGCCGGTTCTGATCATACGTCTCGAGGCGCACACCGGGAGTCAGGGCGAAACGATCGGAAAACTGGATCCGGTTGTGCACGTGAAACGCGATGTTGGTCGCTGAATCCACAAGGTGCCGGTCGTTGAGCCCAGTGCGGTCCTGGGTGCGGTTGGCTCGGATGCGCTGGTCATCGGCTTCCTCGTAGAATCCGCGCACACCGAACTCCGCGCTGCTGACGAGCCCGAAGAGCCCGTGATCGAGGTTCAGACGAGTGTCGACCCCATATCGGTCGAAAGATCGATTGTTACCCGTCAGCACATCGGTATAGACCCAGCGGCCAGCCGCATTCGATGCCTGGGTGTCCACGTTATAGCGCCAGTAATCCCGCCTCAGGTTGCTCCAGTAGGCCACGCTCGTGAGCGTCGCTCGGTCACTGATCTCGAAGCGGTAGTTCAGGTCCACCGCGGCACGGTCGGTCAGGTACCAGTCGTCCGGGGCAGGATTGTGACGGGCACCGGCAGTGAATTCGTCGAACAGCAGCCCGCGGTAGGAAATGTTGGCGTCATTCTCGTACCAGGAGAACTTCACGCCCAGCGTATGCTGACTCCCGATGTAGAGGCCGGCCTTGGCCATCACATCGACCATCTCGTACCCCTTGTCCATGAAGCCGTCACCCCGCCCGTGCGTCGCCACGACCCCCGCGAACGCGCCGCCGCCGCCGCTCCGCGCGCCGGCTTCGAGCATCAGTTCCCGGGTGCCGAACGAGCCGGCCCGGGCCGACACGAGCATGCCTTCATCCGGTGTCTTCGTCAGGTAGTTTACCACGCCTCCGATGGTCGAGGGACCGTAGCGCAGGGACGCGGAGCCCTTCAGTACCTCGATGCGCTCGACGCGCTGAATGCGTGGATTGAAGTAGCGATCGTTGCCGATCAACAGACCGGGGGCAACAGGTACCCCGTCCTCGAGCAGGAGCGACTTCGCTTCGCCTGCAGACAGACCACGCAGCCCGATGTTCGAGACAATGGCGGTTTCCTCTTCGGACTTGGCGTTGACGCCGGGCAGGCGTCGCAGCGCATCCTCGGTGGAGATCGGCCTCAGAATTTCCATGTCCTCGCGGGTGAGGATATGCACGGTGCCCGTCTGGCGAAGGATCGAGCCCGGGCTGCGTCCGATGACCTCGATGACGGGCAGAACCACGGGTTGCTCGCGCGGCGCCACCTTCGCAGGAGGCGTTTCTGGGGGAGGCGTCTGCGGGGGCGGCGTCTGTGCCTCGAGTCCCGGAGGAACGAGGGCGAGGATGCCTGCGGTGACAGCGAGACAGCACCGGATGGACCGCAGTCGGACGAGATGCATTCAGGAACTCCAGAGGGGGGGTGGACCAGACTCGGCTCCGATTGTATTGAGACTCATTCTCAAACGCAAGGAGAGCGTCCCGGGCCTTGCCGATATCAAGGGTCGGGGCGAGGAGCTCCTGCCGCAGAATTCGATGGATCCGGACGTCGTAAGGGTCCAGTGGAGCCAATCGGGATCGAACCGATGACCTCCTGCTTGCGAAGCATCCAGGTCGCTCATCGGTGCGATCGCGGGTGAAGCCCCGTAAACCCTCAATAGCACAATGATGGCGCGGCTTTTCGGCCATTGCCATACCTCCTGCTACCCGGAACCCTCGCGCACCCGTGAGCGGGTTTTCCGGGCAACGTCATACCACCTTGTCATACCACCCCCGACGGGCGGGGGGGGGGGTCGGGACGACCCGTGCGCGTCCGCCGTGGGGAGGGAGAGGTGAGGCCCATGTTCCGGGCCCGGATTGACTCGGCCCCAGGGGGCCAGGGCGGGATCTCGCGGAGCATCATCTCAGCGTGTGCCGGGGGATCCCCGCCGCGCTGATGATAACCCCACGCTGTTTGACGCCACGCGCAGGGGCAGATACCATCGTGACCTCCTTCCCTGGTCCGCCTCCCAATCGTTGCCTCTCCATGACCATCGCCCTCGTCGCGGACATCCACGGCAACCGCACGGCGCTGGATGCGGTCCTGAGCGACGCCCACGCCCAGGGCGTCCGGGAGTTCTGGTTCCTGGGAGACTTCTGCGCCATCGGCCCCGAGCCCTCGGCGGTGCTCGAGCGCGTTGAGGACCTTCCCGGCGCACGGTTCATCCGCGGGAACACGGACCGCTACGTGGTCACCGGTGAAGGTCCGCCCCCGCACCTTCTGCAGGTCCGAGCCGACCCGGACCTGATTTCGCTGTTCGCCGAGATCGCCGCCTCGATGGCCTGGACTCGGGGGTACCTGGCGGCGGTGGGCCGGTTGGATTGGCTGGCCGGGCTGCCGCTGGAGACCCGATTCACCACCGCGGAGGGGGTTCGGATCCTGGCCGTGCACGCTTCCCCCGGCACCGATGACGGGGAGGGGATTCACCCCGGGCGGAGCAACGCCGAACTGAACGCTCTTCTGGAAGGATCCGGGGCTGACCTGGTGATCGTCGGGCACACCCACGCGCCAATGGCACGGCGCGTGAGCCGGGGCTGGGTGGTGAACCCCGGGAGCGTCGGGAACCCCCACGGACCCGACCCAAGGGCCAGCTACGCGATCCTGAGACCCTCCCCGGACGGACTCGTGATCCGGCACCGTCGCGTTCCCTACGACCTGGAAGCTTTCGCGGAGGCGGTGCGTCGATCGCGCCACCCCGGCGCGGCCTTCATCCTTTCCTTTATCGAGGGGGCCCGACCGGCCTACCCCCCGCATCCGGACCACACGCCCTGGCGCCCCGACCAGGAGTTCCGCATCGGCTCCGCGCCGGTCGGCCGACCGGGGGTCGACGACGAGTCCCCCCGATGAACGCCCCCGGCCCGGTCGACACCGCCGAGCTCTTCCGACCCCTCCTGGCGCAGCTCATTGACCTGCTGCGGGGGCTCCCGCCCGAGGCATGGCACTTCCCGGCAGTCGGGGACTCGTGGCGGGTCCGGGACGTGGTGGCCCATCTCATCGACGGCGACCTCCGGCGGATATCTGCCCAGCGGGACGGCCATGCTCCCCCACCTCCGCATCCCATCAACGGCTACCGCGACCTGGTGGACCACCTGGACAGCCTCAACCGGGAGTGGGTAGTAGCGTTCCACCGCCTCAGCCCGGCAGTCCTCGTTGCCCTGGCGGAGTGGAGCGGCGCCGAGGTGGCAGCGGTGATGGAGGGCCTGAACCCACAAGGGCCGGCCCTTTACCCCGTGGCCTGGGCCGGCGAGGGACGCTCGCAGAACTGGATGGACGTGGGCCGGGAGTTCACCGAGAAGTGGCACCACCAGCAGCAGATTCGCGTCGCGGTGGCGGCGCCGCTCCTGCTCGAAGCGACCTGGACCACGCCCCTCTTCCGACTGTCGATGCGCGCTCTTCCTCCCGCCTTCGAGAAACGGGATGCCCCGGTGGGGACGGCCGTATCGGTTGTGGTGGAGGGGGAAGGAGGGGGCGCGTGGTCGGTGGTGCGGGAGGTGGGAGGATGGCTCCTCCGGGAGGGAATGGCCTCCGCGCCTCGCACGGTCCTCCGTCTCTCCGCCGACAACGGGTGGCGATGGCTCTACAACGCTCTTCCTCCCGACGCTGCAATGGAACGGGTACAGATCGCAGGGGATCCCCATTGGGCCCGCGTGGTGCTTTCGGCCCGTTCGGTCATGGTGTGAGAGGCCGCGGCTTCTACGCTCCGGAACGATTGATATCGACAGCCATCGGGGACCTCCCGGGTGCGTTCCGATCCCGGCCCGCCTCCCACTCGCGCCAGACCGAGTATACGGCCGGGACCACGAAGAGCGTGAGAATCATCGCGGTCACCAGTCCGCCGACAAGGGGCGTCGCGATGCGGTGCATGGTGGCGGCGCCCACACCCGAAAGCCAGAGCAGGGGCAGAAGTGCGGCGATGTCCGAGACGACGGTCATGAGCACGGGGCGAAGCCGCTGGCTGGCTCCTTCCGTGATCGCCGCGATGATCTCCCCGCGGCCAGGACGCCCCCCCGACCTCTGCAGCAGCGACGCATACGCCTGGTCGAGGTAGATGAGCATGACCACGCCCATTTCCACGGCAAGCCCCGCCAGGGCGATGAACCCCACCCACACCGCTACGCTCGTCTCGAAGCCCTGGACCCAGACGAGCCAGACGCCTCCCACGAGGGCGAAGGGAAGGGTGAGCATGACGATGAGGGTCTTCGTGATGCTCCCGAAATGCAGGAAAAGGAGGATGAACACGATGGCGAGGGTGAGCGGCACGATCAGGCTCATTCGCGCGCGCACCCGCTCCATGGCCTCGAACTGGCCGGCCCAGGAGAGGGTGTAGCCGGGTGGCAGCTCCAGTTCGGCGGCCAGGTGCTCTGCGGCTTCGGACACGTACCCCCCCAGGTCCCGTCCTTCGACATCCAGGAAAACCGACGTCACCGGGAAGGCGTTCTCTGTCCGGATGACCATGGGGCCCTCCGAGAAGCCGATGCGGGCCACCGAGGCCAGGGTGGTCTCACCCCCGCCGGGAAGCGGGATCCGGACCTCCCCTACCCCCTCCGGCGAGTCACGGAAGTCCCGGGCGTAGCGAACCGTCACCGCGTACCGCTCCCGACCCTCCACGGTCTGGGTGACCGCCGTGCCCCCGATGGCGGTCATGAGCACGTCCTGCACGTCGCCCACGTTCAGGCCGTACCGCGCCGCCGCCGCCCGGTCGACCTCCACATCAAGATAGGCACCGCTCACCCCGCGTTCGGCTGCCGCCCCCCGGGTACCCGGAACCTCCCGGAGGATCGCCTCGGCCCGCACGCCCAGGCGCTGGAGTTCATCCAGGTCCGGACCGAAGATCCGCACTCCCACGGGCGTGCGCATCCCGGTGGTGAGCATGTCGATCCGGTTCTGGATGGGGAGCGTCCAGAGGTTGCTGATCCCCGGGATCCGTGTGGCCTCGTCCAGCTCGTCGACGAGCCGTTCCATGGTCATCCCGCTCCGCCATTCCCCCTCGGGCCTCAGGTTCACCACGGTCTCGAACATGTCCAGCCCGGCCGGATCCGTGGCGGTGTTCGCGCGGCCCGCCTTCCCCACCACGCTTTCCACCTCCGGAAAGCCGGCGATGATCCGGTTCTGCTGCATCATCCGGTCCCGGGCCTCGTCGATGGAGATCCCGGGGAGGGTCATGGGCATGAAGAGCAGCGTTCCCTCCTCGATGGGGGGCATGAACTCGGACCCGAGTTGCCGGGCAGGCAGCACGGTGACGGCCAGGACCAGCACCGCGCCTCCCAGGAGGAGCCATCGATGGCGGAGGGCCCCGGTGAGGGCGGGGCGATACCCGCGCAGGAGCACGCGGCTGATGGGGTTCTCGGCCTCGCTTCGAACCCGGCCGCGAATGAAGAGCCCCAGCGTGACGGGGATGAGGGTGATCGAGAGGAGGGCGGCCGACGCCATGGCCAGCGTCTTGGTCCAGGCCAGGGGGTGGAAGAGCCGCCCCTCCTGGGCTTCCAGGGCGAACACCGGGAGGAAGCTCACGGTGACCACCAGGAGCGAGAAGAAGATGGCGGGACCCACCTCCGACGACGCCTCCGCCACCAGGGTCCACCGGCGCTCCGGCGAGATCTCTCCCTCTTCCCTCTCCAGGTGCTTGTGGACGTTGTCGATGAGGACGACTCCGGCGTCCACCATGGCCCCGATGGCAATGGCGATCCCGGCCAGCGACATGATGTTGGCCTGGACCCCGAGGAGTCGCATGGCGAGGAAGGCACCCAGAACGGCGAGGGGGAGCGTCACCACCACCACCAGCGCGCTTCTGAAGTGGAGGAGGAAGAGCCCGGCGATGAGGGCCGTGACGAGGAGCACCTGGAGAATCGTGCGGCCCAGGTTCGAGATCGCGTCACGGATCAGGGGGGCGCGGTCGTAGGCGTCCACGATCCGCACGCCCTCGGGGAGTCCCGGAGCCAGGTCGGCGAGGCGCGCCCGGACCGCGTCGATGACCTCGAGTGCGTTTTCTCCGTGGCGCATCACCACGATCCCCGAGACCACCTCCCGCTCGCCGTTCCAGTCCGCAACCCCGCGGCGGAGGTCGGGTCCGAGCTGAACGTGGGCCACGTCGGCCACCCGCACCGGGGTCCCCCCGGGGCCCGATCCGATCACGATGTTCTCGATGTCCTCGACGGATCCGATGTAGCCGAGTCCCCGTACCATGTACTCTCGCCCGGCAGCCTGGATCACGCGCGCGCCCACGTCGGCATTTGCCGAACGGATGGAGGCCTTTACCCGGTCCAGCGAGAGCCCGAACCCCTGGAGGCGCTGCGGGTCCACGTCCACATGGTACTGCCGGACATGCCCGCCGAGGGCAGCCACCTCGGCCACGCCGGGCACGGACTGGAGCTGGTACCGGAGGTAGTAGTCCTGGAGGCTTCTGAGCTCCGCCAGATCGTGGCGATCCGACTCGAGTACGTACTGAAAGACCCACCCCACCCCGGTGGCGTCGGGGCCGAGACGCGGGTTCACACCCTCCGGCATCTCGTCGCGGACCTGGGCCAGGTACTCGAGGACCCGGCTCCGCGCCCAGTACGGATCCGTCCCGTCCTCGAAGATCACGTAGACGTAGGAGACCCCGAACGCCGAGATCCCCCGTACCGTCCTGGCCCGGGGAACGGACAGCAGCGCGGTGGTCAGCGGGTAGGTGACCTGGTCCTCTACCACCTGGGGTGCCTGCTCCATCCAGTCGGTCTGGACGATCACCTGGACGTCGGAGAGATCCGGAATGGCGTCCACCGTAGTGGTGCGGACCGCCCAGATCCCCAACCCGACGAACAGCACGCTGAGCAGGATCACGAGGGTCCGGTGCCGGACGGATCCGACGATGATGCGAGTCAGCATGGCCGGCCCCTCAGTGTCCCATCGCCGAGTGATCCGTTCCCCCCGCCCCCGTCATGAGCCGGGACTCGGCGTCGAGGAGGAAGGCACCCCGTGCCACCACCCGCTCCCCTTCGCGAAGTCCCGCCACAACCCGAACCTGGTCCGCCGAGGCACCGGCCAGGGTCACCTCCCGCCCAACGAAGTGGCCGGGGTGCTCCTCCACGAAGACCACGTCCCTTCGACCGGCCCGAATGACGGCATCCCGGGGGAGGAGAAGTGCCGGCCCATCCGCCGGGGCATCCCTTCCGGCCTCCAGGGTGACGGTGGCGTACATCCCCTCCCGGATGGAGCCGTCGGGGTTGGACATGCTGATCCGCAGTCGACCCGTTCGGGTGACCGGATCCACGCTCGGGTACACGAGGGCCACGCGTCCCTCCCGGTGGCTCCCGGGGAACGCCTGGAACTCGATCCGGGCGCTCTGGCCCTCTCGGACGAGGCCCATGTCGTTTTCCGGCACGCGCGCCTCGATCCAGATCGGGCTCGGTGCGGCCAGACGGAAGAGCGGGGATCCGGGGCCCACCCGCTCGCCGACCTGCACCAGGCGCTCCGTGACCACGCCACCTTCTCGGGCCAGAACCGTGTGGACCAGCGGTACCTCCCCGGTCAGGAGCACCTGGTCCACCAGGGCGTCGGGCACCTCCCACGACGCGAGGCGGCGGCGGGCGGCCTCGAGGAGGCCGGACGTTGCGGGACCGTCGCCGGGCCGCGCGACCCCGGCCAGCCGACGCTCCAGCCGGTCGGCGCTCACGAGCTCCTCGAAGGCCGCGACGAGATCCGGCGAATAGATGTCCAGGAGGGGGGCACCGGCGCGGACCCGGTCACCGGTGGAGGCAACGTGCAGCCGCTCGACGTACCCCCCGTACCTCAGCGTCATCGTGGACAGCCGTGACTCGTCCCATTCCACCGAGCCGGTGACCCGGAGCACTGCCGGAAGCTCCCCCCGAACCGCGGCAACGGTACGGATCCCCAGCGCCTCCACCCGGGCGGGATCGAGCTGCACCTCCGCCGCCCAGGGATCCATCTCGTCGCCCTCGTCCACCTGGTGGGCCGCGTGCGGGTCCTCGGGGGGCATGGCGTGCCCCGCATGGGGGTCCGTCGGGGGTCCCGTGACCTGGTCGCTCCGGGACTCCGAAACGTCGGGATCCTCGGAGGATGTGCAGGCGGCGCCGGCTCCGAGGAGGAACAGGATCCCGGCAAGCCGGAGGGCGGTGCCGAGGCGGGGCGAGCCGAAGGGAACGCATCTGCTCATTGATCGGGATCCGAAAAGAGGGTGAACCCGACGGCCGCTTCCAGGCGCGCCGCGGCGACGGACAGGTCCCGGGCCGCGCGGGCCCCCTCCAGCTCCGCGGCCAGAAGGGTCAGAAGTGCATCGAGAACGGGGAGAAAGGAGGCACCTTCCGAACCGGCCCGGAACCCCGCCATGGCGGCCTCCACCGTGGCGGTGGCCTGCGGGAGAAGGAGGCGGTCGGTGAGGTGGAATCTCTCCCGGGAACGAAGCAGGTCCGACCAGGCCGCCAGGACCTGGGCATCGACCTCCGCCGACGCCTTTCGGGCGTCATCCCTGGCGCCCTCCAGGTCCATGCCCGCAGCACGAGCCAGCGGCTCCTGCTTCCTTCCCCGGAAGAGGGGGACGCCCACCGACATGGAAACGCTCCAGAGGTTGTCCATCCCGGCCCTGTGACCGTATCCGAGCATGACCGACAGGTCCGGCCGCCGCTCCTGCTCGGCCAGTCGGCGGTCCGCCGATGCCGCCCCGACAACCTCGGTCGCCGCGAGGACACTCGGGTGTTCTCTCGTGGCTCGTTCGCGGAGCTCTTCCAGCGAGGGGATGCCGCTGACGGTGTCGGACGTGGGGAGGGTCGGACCGAAGGCCCCGAATGCGGGCGCCATGGCCAGCAACCGCCCCCATGCTTCGGGCCGCCGCACGCCGAAGCCCGGGGCCAGTGCCGAGTCCAGGAGGGCCCGCAGGCTCGCCTCGGTCCGGGCTCTCGCTCCCCGCAGGTCGCTTGCCCGTTCGTCGAGCCGGGTCAGCTCCGCCTGGGTGCGCACCACCTCGGCCTGCCCTGCGGATCCGACCGCAAGCCGGGACAGCGTCATCTCTCCGAGCTCGCGGAGGAGTTCGCGGGAGCGGTCAAGGGTCCCGAGGGCGTCGTCGAGGAAGAGGAGCTCGGCGTAGGCCTGCGCAACGCCGAGTCGCAGCTCGAGGGCGCGTTCCTCCCGCCGGTGCTCCAGCTCCCGCCACCTGGCCTCGGCGGCCCGGGTCCTGGCGTCCCTGACCCCCGGCGCGGGGAAACGCTGACCGACCTCCAGTACCGCCATGGACATCCCTTCCCGGGAGAGGTCCACCGTACCCACGGGGAGATTCATGAGCCCTGCGGTAACCATGGGGTCGGGGAGGGCTCCCGCCGGGGCCACCCGCTCCCGCGCAGCCTCCCCGCTGCGCCGTGCGCGCGCCAGCTCCGGGTTCTCCCTCTCGAGCCGATCCAGGAGTTCCGGCAAGGTATGCACGGCGGGCGCCTGGGCGCTCACCTCCATCGCGGTGGCCCCGGACGCGGCGACGGAGACCACGAGCCAGAGGGGAACCGTCACCATGCGAAGCGTCCGGGGCCCCATGACACGGCATGGATCTTCATGTGAGGCGTGGCGCATGGACCCTTCCCATCCCTGTGAGCCCCTCGCGAGGCCCCCGATGGTCCAGGGGCCAGCGTACGATCAACCGGAGATCGGCTGGACCGAAGGTCGCCACTCGTCCATGAAGCGAAGATGATCCCGCCATGAAGATTTCTTCACGCGGGGGAGAAGGTCAGAGCTTGACCCGCCTCAGGAGCTGGGCATTCAGGGCCACGACCACGGTGCTGGCCGACATGAGGACGGCCCCCACCGCCGGAGTCAGGAGGATGCCCCACCCCACGAGGACCCCGGCGGCCAGGGGAATCGCGAAGATGTTGTAGCCCGCGGCCCACCACAGGTTCTGGACCATCTTTCGGTAGGTGGCCTGTGACAGGGTCACGATCCGGGGGATGTCCCGGGGATCGGAGCGCACCAGGACGATGTGCCCCGCCTCCACGGCCACGTCGGTCCCCGCCCCGATGGCGATCCCGATGTCGGCGGTGGCCAGGGCCGGCGCATCGTTCACGCCGTCGCCCACCATGGCCACCTTCTTCCCCTGAGCCTGGAGCTCCTTCACCTTCGATGCCTTGTCCTCGGGGAGCACCTCGGCGAACACGGTGTCGATCCCGAGCTCCTCCGCCACGGCCTCGGCGACGGCCCGGGCGTCGCCGGTGAGCATGGCCACCTCGATGCCCCGCTCCTGAAGGGCCCGGACGGCCTCGTGGCTCTCCTCGCGAATGGCGTCCGCCACGGCGAAGACGGCCAGGGCCCGTCCGTCCCTGAGCAGGTAGATGGCGGCCTGGCCCCGATCGGCTGCCGTCGTGGCCGCGTCCTGGAGGGATGAAGGCACCTCGGCCGATTCGGCCTCCAGGAGCGCCGGGCCGCCCACCTGGTACTCCACGTCGTCGACCGTGGCGGCCACCCCCTTCCCCGTGATGGCCCGAAAATCCTGGGGCTCGGGAAAGGCGATCTCCCGATCCCGGGCCGACATGACGATCCCCCGGGCAATGGGGTGTTCGGACTCGGACTCCACGGCGGCGGCGGCCCGGAGTGCATCGTCCTCCGACACGTCGTCGGCCACGGTCATTTCCACTACGCGGTGCTCGCCCAGCGTGAGGGTGCCCGTCTTGTCGAATACGACGATGTCCAGGCTCCGGGCCTCTTCCAGGCCCCGACGATCCCGGATCAGGAGCCCCTCGCGGGCTCCGAGAGTCGTGGAGATGGACACGACCAGCGGAATGGCGAGCCCCAGTGCGTGGGGGCACGCGATGACCAGGACGGTGACGGTCCGGACGATGGAGAAGTCGATGGGGGCCCCGAGGAACTGCCAGACCACGAGGGTCAGGACCCCGGCCCCGAGGGCCACGCCGGTGAGGAGCCGGGCCGCCCGATCTGCCAGGTGCTGCGCCCGGGACTTGGACTTCTGGGCATCGGAGACGAGCCGCATGATCCCGGAGAGGGTCGTCTCGTCTCCCGTCCGCGTCACCTCCACGCGGAGGGAGCCCTCTCCGGCGATGGTCCCGGCGATGACCCCGTCCCCTTCCTTCTTCTTCACCAGACGGGACTCCCCCGTGATCATGGCCTCGTTCACATCGCTCGACCCACTTCGGACCACACCGTCGGCGGCGACGCTCTCCCCGGGGCGGACGAGAATCACGTCGCCGTCCTGGAGCTCGCTCACCGGAACGTCTTCCTCCCCACTGTCCGTGACCCGCGTCGCGGTGTCGGGGAGCAGCTTCGCCAGTTCCTTGAGGGCGCCCTGGGCCTGGTCGATGGACCGCATCTCGATCCAGTGACCAAGGAGCATGATCGTGACCAGGGTGGCCAGCTCCCACCAGAGGGCCGAAGCGTCGATGAAACCGAGGTCCACGACCCAGGAGAAGATGAACGCGACGCTGATGGCCAGGGCAATGAGCGTCATCATCCCGGGGAGGCGGTCCTTCAGCTCCCGCCAGGCGCCTTCCAGGAAGGCCCATCCCCCATAGAAGTAGACGAAGGTCCCCAGGATTGCCGGGATCCACGCAGCGCCGGGGAAGGCCACGGCCTCGTAGCCAAGGAGTCCCTGGATGTGGTCCGACCAGTAGACCACGGGAAGCGTCAGGACGAGGGAGAGCCAGAACCGGTCCCGGAATTTTTCCGGTGTGTGCCCTTCGTGGCTGTCATGGCCTTCGTGGCTGTCATGGTCCTCATGGTCGTCATGGGCATCCCCGTCGCGCGGGTCGTGGACGGTGTCCCCGTGGCTGAGCTCCTTCCTGTCCATGATCAGGCTCCCTTGCCTTGCGTTTCGATGGTCTCCTCAGCGGGGGAGTGGCAGAGCCACCAACGCCGCCGTCACCAGGAGCACGACCAGGCCGGCCCCAAGTTCCATTCCCGCGGTCCTGCGGAGGCGCTCCGCCCCGCCGGCCTCGCCGAGCCCGGGCTTCACCACAAGCGCATTGCGGGCCCCCAGGGCAAGGACTGCGGCAACGAAGGCGCCCTTGAGGAGGAGGACCCTTCCGTACCCGCTCCCCAGGAGCGCCGACCAGCTCCCGAGATTCAGGGCTGCCATGAACGTGCCGGTGCCCACCATCAGTGCGGCGAAGACAAGCGCCACGGGCGAGAAGGCGCGCACCAGGGCGACAACGCCCTCACGTGAACCGGCGCTCCGATCCCGAAGCGCTGCGGGTACTCCGACCACGAGGAGGGCGAACAGGCCACCCATCCAGCCCCCGGCTCCGAGGACGTGCACCGCATTGGCCGGGATCGTGAGGAGCGGTGCCGCGGAGGCTCCCGCCGCGTGACCGGAAAGGGCCGGAACAAGGGCCAGCCCCACCCCCCCGACGGCAGCAAGCGCCCACCCGAACCGGTGGCCACGGGTGGCGAGCCAGAACCCGACGATGACCACCGGGACCCCCATCGCCTGGAGGATCCATCCCGATCCCCACGCTCCGGTGGACGCCACGCTCACCAGGAGGTCCAGTTCGGGAACCGCCAGCTCACCCCGTATCCCGGCCGCCTGCAGCACGAGTCGTACGGGGGTGGCCAGCAGGAGCAGGATCGCGCACCACAACCCCAGCTTCGCCAGCTCCCGGGACCATCCTGCCTCATGGGCCCTCACGGCACCCGAGTTCCGGCTTGCGGCCGCGAGCACCCCGACCCGGAACACCAGTGCCCCGAGAAGGCCCGTGAGGGCGAGGAGGGAGATCCAGCGCGTGAGGACGAAGGGCCAGGACGATGCGTCGAAGGATCGTTCGAGAAGCGGAGGGGGGACGAAGCCGCCCTCGGGGACGGGTTCCTGCGCAGGGTCGGCTGCATGCGGGGCGGCCGCTTCGGACTCCAGCGCCACCGGCAGGAGGTCGAAGGCATAGGCTCCCTCGACGGGATGCCCGTCGGCCCCGGTCGTGCGCCAGCGAACGGTATGGCTTCCGGACCGGATCAGGTCCCCGACCTGGACCACGAGGACGCGGTCCGACGCTTCCGAAAGCCTGGGTTCCCCGAGGGGGACCTGGCTACCGTCCGGAGCGAAGAGTTCGACGACGGTGAAGGAGAGTCGGACGGGCTCGTAGAAAGTGAGCCTGAGCTCCCTCGGAACCTGCTCGAGCTCCGATTCGCTCGCCGGGTCCGCAGACACCAGCGTCTGATGGGCCCATGCCAGCGTTGCCCCGCCAACCGACCCTGTCACCACCAGGGCCAGGATCAGGCCCGTCCAGGCTTTCCCCGGCCGCGGACGTTCGCGCCATGATCGCATGGGGTCGACGATCACCGGTTCGACCAGTGGATGTGCCGAATCCGCCAGCCCTGCGTCGTCCGGCTCAGCACGAGCGTTTCCACACCATGGCTTTCGATCTTTCGCTCACCGATCTGCCCCGTGGTGTGGGAGCGAGCCGTGTAGAGCACGAAGTCGCCCGACTCGAGCCACTCTTCCCCGAGAACGTGGCGGGTGGTCCGGGAGGCGAACCGGATGTCCGCCGCAAGGTGGTGGCTCCGGTACTCCTCCAGGTCCTCGGCAGCGCCCTGCTCGAAGACCACCACGTCGGGGTGCAGAAGCCCCACTGCCGTCGCCGAGTCGCCGGCGGCGAGCGCCTCATGGAAGGCGGACACTACCGCGGCGGGGTCGCCCGGCAACTGGACGGCTTCAGCCGAGACCCCCGCTTGCGCTGGATCCGGACCTCCATGAGCGGGAAGGTCTGATGCGGTGGGGAGGGCCAGGCTGAGTGACAGGAGAACGAGGGTCGCGTTCATCGGTGGCTCCGCAAGCGGGGAAGACGGGATTTCGAGGGATCCGGTCTTCCAACCTGGCAGGGCCCGCATGAAAAAACGATGAAGCCACCATGAAGAACCGTTCAGATGACTCACCCCGCGAGTGGCACCTCGATCCGAAACGCCGCCCCTCCCAGGTCCCCGGTCCCTTCCACGGTGAGGCCCCCTCCATGAGCACGCACGATTGCCTGCACGATGGAAAGCCCGAGTCCGACGCCTTCCGATCCTCCCCCCTGGGTTCGACTGGCGTCCGCCTGCCAGAATCGGTCGAAGACCCGATCCACCTCATCCTCCAGAAGCCCCGGGCCCGAGTCCATGACCTGGATCACGCCCCGGTCTCCTGCCTGGAACACGTTCACCCGTACCGTTCCGCCGTCGCCCGCGAACCGCTGCCCGTTCATCACGAGGTTCCAGATCGCCTGGACCATGAGGCGCCCGTCGACGCGTCCCACCGGATTCCCCCGAACCTCCACGGTGGTGGAGACCTTCGACGGTCCTGCGCCTTCGGCGGTTCCAGGCTCCCGATCCTCGCCCCTGATGCCATGGGCCCGCTCCACGGCTTCCTCCGCAAGCGCCCCCAGATCATGCAGTTCCATCTGGAGGTCGATGGCGCCGGCGTCGGCTCGCGCCAGGGTCAGGAGGCCCTCGACGATCCGCCCCATCCGGAGGACTTCCTCGAGTGCGCTCTCCAGGGTATGCCGGTACTCGTCCACGTCCCGGTCCCGGCGGAGGGCGAGTTCGATCTCTCCCCGCATGGAGGTGAGGGGGGTGCGGAGTTCGTGGCTGGCGTCTGCGGTGAACCTGCGCTGGGCCTCGAAGGAGCCCCGGATCCGGTCCAGCATCGTGTTCAGCACCTGCACGAGGCGCTGATACTCCGACGTGTCGGCGTAGGCACTGATTCTCCTGGACAGGTTCGCGGCCCCGACCCCTTCCGCCTGCTCGATGATGGCGTTGACCGGCCCGAGGACCCGGGAGGCCAGCCAGCGCCCGCCCAGCATCCCGCCGAGTCCCGTGAGGATGACCAGCCCCAGGCCGAAGAGGGCAACCCGCTGGAGCATGGCGTCTCGAGCGTGGAGCGGCGCCGCCACCTGGAGGACATGCTCATCATGGAGCTGCCCCAGCCGAACCAGCGGATAGAAGACGGAGCGGACCCGGTACGTTCCGAAATCCGCCTCTCGCCAGACCAGTTCTCCCCGGGCCGCAAGGACCAGCGCCTCCCGGTCCATCGGGAGGTCCCGGACCATGTACCGGCTGCGGAGGAGGCTCTCTCCCCGCTCGCTCCAAACCTGGGCGTACCGGATGAGCTCCGTGATGGACGCGGCTTCCTCGGGGGTCAGTTCCCACTCGTGAAACCGCATCTCCCCGGCTTCGTGATCGGTGAGCGCTGCGGCCTGGATGGAGGCCACGTTCAGGATGCTCGCGTCCAGCTCGGCATCGAGGATGTGCCGCACCGCAAACCAGGTCGCGATCACGCAGAGGACCATGCCTCCGACGGCGAGGAGCGCGAAGCGGAGGGCAAGGCCGCCCCGAAACGAGCGAACCATCACCTTTCGGTCCCGCTGGAACCCTCACGCAGCGTGTACCCCACCCCCCGAACGGTCTGCACGAGCGGGTCACCTCCTCCCGACCGGAGCTTCCTCCTCAGGTTCGCCATGTGCACGTCCACGACGTTGGACATGGGGTCGAAGCTCAGGTCCCATACCTTCTCGAGCAGCTCGGTGCGCCGGACCACGGCCTCCGGCCGAAGAAGGAGGTACTCCAGCAGCGCGAACTCCCGGGGAGTCAGGTCGAGGGGCTCGGACCCGCGGTACGCCTCGTGCCTCACCCGGTCAAGGCGGAGGTCGGCATAGCGAAGCTCGTCGGTCCGGACCTCGCCGGTCCTTCGGAGGAGGGCCCGGACCCTGGCGAGGACTTCGTCCAGGCTGAAGGGCTTCGTGAGGTAGTCGTCGGCCCCGGCATCCAGCCCCGCCACGATGTCTCCGGTGGAATCACGGGCGGTGAGAAGGAGGATGGGGGTCTTGACCCCGCCCTCCCGAAGCGCTCGCGTGATGTCGAGCCCGCTCTGCCCCGGGAGCATGACGTCCAGCACGTGGAGGTCATACGGATGGATGCGGGCCTTCGCCAGCCCGTCCCCCCCGTGATGTGACGCATCCACCGCATAGCCCTCCTCCCGGAGCGCCCGTTCGAGAAAGCGGCAGACCTTCTGGTCATCTTCCACGATCAGCACGCGCATGCAGTGAAACGGCTGGAGGTGCACATGGTGGAGCGTCCTTCTGGGGGGATGTTCGCGAATCCTCGCCACGGCGGCCCGATGGCCGTCACGGCGCCCCGGGGAGCGGAGCGGTGCCGGGGTCAGGCAGCCACGCCCCCCCCCCACCCAACCTACTCACGACACCCCCCATTCCGCGACGCCTGAAGGCAGCCTGCTCATGAGATGCCCGTCCGCGGCGCGCTTTCGACACCCCTGCAGGGCCCAATGTCTTACCGCTTGTCTTACCACCCCCCCCTTCCAGGTGGTAAGACAAGACAAGCCCCACCTGCGCAAGTGCAGGTGGGGCTTGGGTTTTCCTCCAGTGGAGCCAATCGGGATCGAACCGATGACCTCCTGCTTGCAAAGCAACCAGGTCGCTCATCCGTGCGATCGCGGGTGAAGCCCCGTAAACCCTCAACACTATAAGAATGGCGCGGCTTTCCGGCCCTTGCCATACCTCCTGCTACCCGGAAGCCTCGCTCACCCGTGAGCGGGTTTTCCGGGCAATGTCATACCACCTTGTCATGCCACCCGAAATGGGACGTTTAAGGACCAAAGGGAGCTTCGGGGCTTTGGGTGGGGGAGCCGTTCTGGCTGGGCGTGCCGACGTACCCTCAGGAACCGGGGAGTCCATGTGAGGTGATCCCCGGGGGCGAGGAAGCTCGAACCAGATGATGCCACCGATTCCGCCGCCGCTCCGTTTTCCCCTTCGCTTGGGGTTCCGGTGACGAACGGCTCAAGGATCGCGTGGTGCAATTCGGCGGCGATCCCGAGGCCGTGGTCCGCTCGCCGAATCGGGGGGAAGACCAAGGATCCGCTGGGCGTCCTCCTCGTCGATAAAGTAATGTTGCGACAGGCGCTCTCGCCTCAGCAGCGAGTTGAACGCCTCGGCGAACGCGTTGTCCGTCGGCTTCCCCGGCCGGCTGAAATCCAGCCGCACCCGGTTCCAGTAGGCCCAGTGGTCCAGGCTCTTCGAGGTAAACTCCGTCCCCTGGTCCACCGAGATCACCTTGGGGAGGGCGGATCGCTCCGCGCCTGTTTCGGACAGGATCCCGGCCACATCCTCCCCTGTGAACTTCCGCACGACTCGAAGCGCACGCACTCCCGGGTGTGGACATCCCCCTGCAGCGATCACCCGGAGGCCCCTTCCGCCCGAAGGTCCTCGTGACCGGGAGGCGGAGCAGGGCAATGAGGGAGTAGGACTGCTCCGCACGCCCTCTTCCTACGTGGAACGACCGGAAGGACGGAGGTCCGGACCTGATCGGCTCGTTCCCCGAAGTGGGATATTTCAATTGGCAGAGCCGGACATCCGTCACCGGAGTTGACCAATCCCAATGTGCAGGCGTAGGTTCGCAGAGAACAGTGGCGGTTGATATGAGATCGGTCCGCCGCCCTCCCCACTTTCGATGGAGGTTCTCCATGCTTTCTACCGTCCGCAGGATGCTCCTCCTGGGCGCAGCGAGCGCTGTCCTGGCAGCTCTCCCGACTGCAGCAGAGTCCCAAGAGCCTGGTGGTGATGAGGGGGTGTGCCGCAACTGCGCCGAGGGCGTCTACTACGGGGCACCGGCCCATTTCTGGGTTGGATCCGCTGGTTGCGAACCCACGGAGCCCGGGGGCTCCGCGGGTGCGGGAGGGGAATCGAGCGCCCCTGGATGCAAGCTGTGCTCGTCTGGGCATTGCGACAACCCACAAGTACCGCACGGTGGCCAATGCCCCACTGCCGGTTGTGACGACGACGTTGAACTACTCAAGAGGAGTGACATTGCGTTGATCCGCGCGGATCCGGACCAAGGGGTCCAGGCACTCGCTGCGGCCGGAGTTCCACATCTCCGCACCCAGTTCGGAGTCGCTCTGTTGAACTGCAGAGGGCAGGCGTTCGCCTTTGTACCTAATTCCACGGTTGGCCGCGGAGGTGCTTGAACCGCACTTGCCTCGGGGCCATCCCGGTCGGCGCCTTAGCTCGGGCACCCTGGCCTGCCTGCTGGTCTCGCTCATCGGGTGGGGCTGTGGGGGCGATCTCGAGAACCTGGCCGAGGGTGGGGCGGCCGACCTGGCGGGGGCGGAGCGGGGCCTCCCGGGTCTTTCGCGGTGCATAGTCCTCGAGCCCGGGGTTGACCTTCATCTCGACGCCACGAGCCCCGTGGGGATGGGCCTTCTGCCCCAGGTCATCACGACGCGCGGCGGTCAGATCCTCGTGCACGACGACTTTGCTTCCACGGGCGGGGGGCCGCTTGCGTTCGATTCAGTCGGGGCGTTTGTCGGCGTGGTCGGTGGCTCAGGTGACGGACCCGGCGAGTTCCGCCTTCCGTCCCGCATCGCTTCCGATGGCGATTCGATCGTGCTGGTGCATGACCGGGCCCACGGCCTGAAAGTGTTGACCCCTTCCGGCAGCGAAGTGGGTCGATATCCCGATGTAGCGTACCCCCGGGGGGGGCTGGCGGTGCTGAGCGACTCCCTCTTCGTGGTAGGAACACCCGCGGTCCGGCCTGCGGCGGCGCCCGATCGAGATCTCTTCGCGTACGATGTTCGGTCGGGAGAGCTGGTCTCGGCGTTTGGCCCCCGAACGGAATTCATTCCAGGGGGGGCACTTCGCATCACCGCGGTGGCGCCGTCTGGCTCGCACGGCGTATGGGCCGTTACGGCGCCGAATCGGGTCCACCACTTCACGGTCGGCGACGAGCATGCGACTTCGGAGGTGGTGTTCCCCTCCGACTGGCTTGCGCAGGTCGAGGCGCTTGAAATCCGCACTCCAGCAGACACGGGCTACGTGTTTCATTCCGTTTACGAAGACCAATCCGAAGGGGTGCTCTGGGTGCTCAGTACGCCCCGTGAGCCCGGGGCGCCGAATCCGTTTGAATCTCCGGTGCCGGGCGCACCCCTGTCCATCGATTTGCTGACGGTGAGCTCCGTTGTGGCCCATCGACGCACGGTGATCTCTGCGGTTCACCTAGCTCGGGGCGAGGTCATCGGGCACAGCATCGTGGACGGCTTGGGCCTGCAATTCACGCCCGACGGGCGGCTCGCGGCGATGCAGGCGGGAGCTGATTTTTCTCCCGAGATCCGACTGTGGAGGCTCAGGCTTTCAAATGGGGAGGAGAGTCCCGACCTATGTCGGTAGCCCGTGGCCTGTACCGAATCGGACTCGGTGGGGTCTCGGGACTTGGCGTGGAAGGCCACCCCGGACTCGACCGGGTCACATCTTCCCTCGGACTTCATCCCTCCCGGACCGCCTCGTAGAGCCCGCCAACATTTGTGTGCCAAACCGGGATGAGACGACCCCACAACACAAACCGGCGCAGTCGTGCCGTCCGCATGACTGCGCCGTTTTCCTGAGATCACCCGAACACCCATCGAGCGGCGTCCTGCCCACACATGCAAGCCTCCAGCGAACCCGTGGCGGTTCAATCGTACCCTCGGCTTGAAGGCGGATCCGGACGGTCGACCGCGAAGGCATGTCCCGACCTACGGTCGCTCGGCCGGGGCTTCACCTGGAGAAAACACCGACGGCTCCACCACGAAGAACGCGGGGACCCCCTCCATGCGACCACTCAGGAGCACCCCGTAATCGGAATGCGCCGCATGCAGCGTGTACCACCCGTCGAGATCGAAGAGTTCAACCCAACTACTCCCGTCCCATTCGGAGAAGCGGGTCCACCGTCCTTCCTGCTGGAGGACCGGCCCATGGCGGGTTGCCCAGATCACGCGGTCGCCCAGGAGGGCAACCCCGGCGGGGAACGGCTCGGTACCCCTGTCCCATACGGCGCTGTACGTGCCCGCAGCGTCCCGCTCACTTGTCGGTCGCATGTAGGGCGAATCGCCGAGTTCCAGCGAAGCCAGCGTGCGGACGCTGCCGTCCTCGCAACGGATCTCCAGCAGTCGAGGGCCCTCGAGTTCCTCCGTGAACAGGACGATGCGCTGCTCGTTGCGGGCCAGGAAGGGCGGGTGGTCGAAACCGTTGCCGCGAAGTCGGCCCAGACGGGCATAGGGCTCACCGAGGCCGGAGGCCCCGACCGAATGGAGACTCGGGACCGAGTCCTCGCGGGGCGCCGTCAACACGACCCAATCCTCGTGGCAGCCCCTGATCGCCCCTCGCGCGGGCCGCTCGAAGTTCTCGAAGCGCACGATCTCGTTTCCGCCCCAGTCCCTCACCACGAGTCCGGGGCGTCCAACGACCGCGACTCGGTCAGCTCCGCCGAAGTTCACGCCCAGCGGACCGCTCAACTCACCCGGACCCCTTCCCCGAGGCCCTGCACTGTCGACGAGTTGCCCCTGGCGATCGAACTTGAGGAGGTGGGGGGGGCTCCGCTGGAGCACGACCACCTCGCCGGCTTCGGTCAGGGTCGCGTCGAGCACGTAATCGATGGGCGGATCCGCGGGATCACCACCGACAGTGAGCCTGAGCGGCAGGCTATCGAGGGAACGGAGCTCGGGAACGTCATCCACCTCCACCGCGTCCCCGCATCCCGCCACGGGCAAGGCGAGCGCCGAACAGACGATGAGGGCATTTACGTGCGGGGCACGACTCGCCTTCCTTCCGCGAGCGGTCCGGATTCTCATGGTGGTCATCCTTTGGTACCAAGGAAAGCCAGAATGCGAGGGAACCGCCTTCCGACGAGCTTTCCAGAGAGAAGATCATGTAGGGTCCCGATCCGCGAGGGCTTGGACGACAGTATCACTCCGTTGCCGTCTACGACAATTTCCGCGGGAACCCACCCCACCCCCCACCGCTCGATTAGTTCGCCCCTTCTCGCGTGGACTAGGTGGGAAGCGGCGACCCCCGTCGAAAGCCGGTTGAGCCCGCCGCCGGCCATTGGTGTCGCCTCAAGCACCACCCATACGTGCTCGCCGCGATCCTGACTCCTGCTCCAGAACTGCTGGTACTTCCCGTCACGGGCCTCGCAGACAGCACATCGCTCCGAGACGAAAAGGATACGGGCTCGCTCAGGTGAATGGGAGTCTACCCACGGGCCATCTAAGGTCGCCCCAGGCTGGGGGAGGTGTTGGGAGACCATTCCGGTGCTACTGTAAGCCCCCCAGCACAAGACAAGTGCGAAGCAAATCGCAATCACAGCGAGAGTTCTATTCCATACGCACATCATTTAACAGCCCCGCTTAATTGGCAGCCCCCGCCGATTTTCTGTGGCAACGGATATCCCCTTACCGGCACCGCATCTCAATCGGGCGGGCATCCTATTTCAGAAAAGAAGCACGTATAGTTGCACAAACCATGTTCGTTGCACCCCACAAACCAGCATATTTCTCCCTCGGTCGTCGAGGGCATACACCAAGGGCAATCCCAAGTATCCATACAACCCTCGCTGGCGAGAAGTATCTGAGCTCCAGCGACTACAGCCAACACAGTAGCAGAAACAGCAAGAAGAGCCGACTTCATCTTCCTACCTCCTGATCTCGAGGACACTGTGGTTTCGGATCTATTCCACTCCCAGCGGGCTTTCACGGCAAGCGCATCCCTCAATCTGGAGGGCACCCTGCCTCGCTCTCAAAACAGGTATACTTGCACTCCCCCCCGATACAATGCGTGTGAATGCAGACATCCCACTCAGGATCATCTTCGTGGCAGTAGGGGCACTTCGGATCCGATGGACAGCCATCCGTCAAGACCAACGCGGCCGACGGTATTGCGATTGCAAGTGACAAGACGAGCAAGAGCGATCTGGCGCCATGCTTTGCGACTTCCACGCGCAACCTCTCTTCGGGATGGTTCAGGAAAGACCTTAGTGGACGCTACTGAAGCCGAACCATACGACTTCTAAACCCATTTATCAGCGGTAGCCGGATTGCGCAAGCGGGGTCGTCCCACGGGCGCAAACTGAGCGGGATAAATCGGACCGGGTTTGCCGGAGGCACATTTCTGTGAGCGCATTCTCGGCGGGATCGCCACCGGACTTGGCGTAGAAGGCCTCCTCCCCCTCGGCCGCCAACCATCTCGCGGAACCCGTGCGCATGTGCGAAGCGTGTGCCATTGGTGTGCCAAACCCTCAATGACGGGACCCCATTACGTGAAGCGGCCCGGTCATGCAACTCGCATGCCTGGGCCGTTTTCGTGGGATGACCTGAATACCCAACGTGGAGGCGGCGGGAGGGGCCTGCGGTCCGCCTGGCGGCCTGGTCCTGGACCGGCTCGGCACACCGCCGACAAGCGAATCTTCCCGGCCATCGACGTGAACAGGTCCGGCACCCGTCGCGAGGAACTCCTCTTCAGCGGGGCCGAGCTGAACCGCGGCCTACCTGCTTCGGAACTTCCTCGCCGACATGCATCCCTCCGAGGCCATCGAGTTCTTCATGGACCGCCTCAAGCGGACGAAGCCAACAACGAATTCCTGGAGTCCATGCAATCGGGGGATGGGGATCCGATCCGCAGGCGTCACCCTGGGCGACGTCGGTTGCCACCGATACCCCTGTGGCCCTTGCGCTTGGGGACGACCGCGCGCTTGGGTCCTAAACTTCCGCTTGACAATTGGGGGAGGGGGGGGGGGTAGCATTTAAGTAATTTTCGAATCAGGTTGCGCGAACGGCGGAG
>REBP01000200.1 GCA_007692665.1 Gemmatimonadales bacterium
AGGCCCGCGACGCCGAACTCCGCGACGGCCTGAGCGCCATCTACGTCGCCTTCACTCGCGCCCGCCACGCCCTCCACGTCATCCTCCCGCCCGACGGAAAGAACGCGAGCCAGGCCCGCACCGGCGCCCGCCTCCTCCGGGAATCCCCGGGGCTCGTCGACGATGCCGGGTTCCGGCACGAGGCGCTGGATGCGAAGGGGCGGCTCCTTCCCGGAGAACTCCTGTTCTCTGCCGGCGACCCGGCGTGGTACGGTCCACCGGCACCCCGACCGCCGGCACCGGCGGCCGGCCCCACGGGGGACGCCGCAGCCGACTCCCTCGGCCGGTCCACGTCCGCCGCCCCCGTCCCCCTCGCCCCCTCGCCCCGGCGCCGCCTGGTCCCCCGGCGCACACCCTCCGAGCTCGAGGGGGGCGACCGGGTCTCGCTGGCGCGGCTCCTCCGGCCCCCGCCCACCGGGGCGCTGGAGCGCGGAACCCTGGTCCACGGGTGGCTCGAGGACGTGGAATGGCTCGCCCCCGACGGGAGCCCCCCCGCCCTCGACGCCCTCCTCGAGCGCGGCCGCGAGCTGGCACCGGTGCTGGCCCGGGACCTCGCGGCCCTCGAGGCCCTGGCCCGGCGGCTACCGGGGTGGCTCGAGGCACCGGAGGTCCGGGAGACCCTGGACCAGAGTGCCTGGCCAGAGGGCACCACGGTCCAGCGGGAGCGCCCCTTCGTGGTGCGGGACCAGGGCGGACTCCTCCAGGGGATCGCCGACCGCGTGCTCCGGATCCCGGCGGTGGGGGGCGAGGGTCCCCGCCTCGTCGTGGTGGACTGGAAGACCGACCGCGTTGAAGGGGAAGGGGCCCTCGAGGCCCGTGCTGACCACTACCGCCCCCAGATGGAGGCCTACCTGAGGGCCCTGGGCGGGCTCGAGGGGATCCCGCCCGAGCGGGTAGAGGGACGAATCGTCTTCCTGGAGGCCGGCCGGGTGGTACGGGTGGGAAGCCTGGCCTGAGGTCGCTGCGGCCGAACGCAATTCACACCTGGTGTTGGGCGACGGGGAGGCGAGCATGCGGGTGCGCGTCACCCCGTCCGCACCCGCATGCTCAGGGCCGCCCCCGTGCCCCTACGGCATCGGGAACTCCTGTTCATCGAAGAAGGCGAGCCTGTTCGGGATGGTGGACTCGATGATGTTCGCCTGCGCTTCCGAGATGCGATCTCGCCGGTGTCGGACGGCAAACCACGGGAGGAAACTCTCCGCGATGTCCTCCCGCTGCGGATACTGCCATGCATACGTGGAAATGAATCGAGCGTCCGCCGCCTGGGCCGCCAGCCACCCGGGCGCTGCGGCGAAGTAGGAGTCGAGGGACGTGTGCGCCGCCTCGTGCACGAGGGTTTCCTCGAGAATGCCCTGCGCCTCATAGAAGGCGGCCATGCCCGTGTGGATCAGCAGGTTCCTGTTGCCGCCGCCAAAGGCGTTCGACCCCCTGTGGATCCAGACCGTCTCAACATCCTTGAGCAGCCGACTCGGGAGCCTCCCGATAACGGTGGCGTACTTCAGCGCCTCGACGCGCGCGTCATCGGAGTTCGCGAACTCCGGGTTCACCTGCACCTCGATCTGGCGCCCGTCGGAGTAGGTGGCGATGAACAGGAATGCGTCGCGGATCACCCATCCTATCCGCCGATCGAACATCCTCCTTTCGCCCCGACCAGCGTCTTCAAGCCCAGTGAACGACGTCGGATCCTCGGCCGTGATGACGTTCGGGTAAAGGAAGATCGTGCCGCTGTAAGGCGCATTGTTCGGCGGTGCCACGACCGTCGCAGTCACCGAGGCCGACAGGCCACCGCTCGAGGCACTCACCAGTGCCTGTCCGCGTCCGGTCCCTGCCGTCGCCAGGCCGGTGGCCGGCACGATGGTCAGGCGATCCGGTCGGTTGGAAGACCAATGCACAGGTGCGTCCACCATGAGCGAATCCCGCAGGTCACGCACCTGGGCGGTGAACTGCTCCGTCGCCCAGAAGCTCAGCGAGGGATTGATCGGGGTGATGTCGATGCTCCCGACGGTTCCGGTCCGGATCGTGAAACGGATGTTCAGCGTGGTTCCGGCGACCACACCGATGTAGCCGTGGCCGACGGTGGCCAGCTCCCGCTGGGTTGCGACGAAGTGGAGGTCGGCGGATCCCACCTCCACCTCTCCGACACGTACCATGATGCGATAGCGATCCGGGCCCAGCTCAACGGCAGGGGACACCCGATTCGTGTTCCATGATGCCCGGTACACTCCTTCCTTCTCGTCGACCTGGACGCCGCCCCTTCCGAAGGGGATCGGATCGGCGGCCGGCGACCCACAGACCAGGGCGCCGGACACGCGCACTAGGGTGCAGATTTCCACCGTCGGGCTGAGGCGCGCCTCGAAGGTGCCGGTTCTCAGAACGACATCGGTGAACGGAGCCACGAAGGCAAATCCTTCGCGGCCGGACGGAATGTCTGCCGAGGCGGTCGAGAAGGCCGGAGTGGCAAGACTCGGCTCGGTGACGCCCACCGTGGGATCGGACGGGCCGTCACACCCTGCGGCAAGCAGCAGGGGAACCAGGGCGAAAAACGGATTCATCAGGCGGCGCATGGTGCTGGGCATCGTCTGCTCGGTTTAGTTGGTGAACGGTCACAGGAGCCGAGGGTGCGGGAGCGGGGCCGATCGGCCCCACTCCCGCTGGTGCTGGCGAGGCGGCTACCGGTTGAAGCGGAAGTCCACGCTCTGAACCGTCCCGTCGGTGAACTCGACGGTCAGCCGACGGCAGGTGTTGCCCCAGCTGCGCTCCGTCCGCCAGACGTAGGTGTACTGCTGCGTCTGGGGGTCGTACGACAGGCTGCTCCTCCCGGCCGTGGTCGTGCCCTCGACGGCGCCTTCCGGCACTCCCGCGCTGCAGGCGATGACCTGGGAGTTCGGCGAGCCGTCCATGAAGATGTCCAGCCCCTGGTCACCGCCCAGGCTGAACTTCACGGGGATTGCCCGGCCTGCCTGCGCCACGTTGACCCCGTCATTGCGGATCGGTGCGAAGAAGCCGGTGAAGTCGAAGACGTCACCGCCCTCCTGGATGCACGCGTCCGCGGAGACGCTCCCCACATCCGAGGTCGTGGTTCCCGCCGGACAGGCCGTCGCCGAGGTCGCGCCGATCTCGTCGACGTAGAATCCGACCTCTGCCGGGGTGCAGGAGGTCTGCCCCTCAACCGGCTGGAACGTGCCCGGCGCGCAGAGTGTCGCCGAGGTCGCGCCAGACTCGGCCACAAAGGACCCGGCGGGTGCCGGCACGCAGGCGCCGCCGTCGGCGTAGGTGCCGGCATCGCACACCAGGGGCTCCGGCTCGGGCTCGGCTTCGGCCTCGATCACCCAGGTGTAGGAACGCGTGAAGGACACATTGCCCGCCTCATCCCTTGACCGGACCGCAAAGGTGCGGGAGCCCAGGCTCAGACCCGCATACTCCCTGGGGCTGGTGCAGGGTGCGAAGGCAGCGTCGTCCAGGCTGCACTCAAAGGTCACCGCCGTCAGATTGTCACTGCCGGTGAACGCGAACGTTGCCGTCGTGGTGGTGGTGGGGCTCGCCGGTTGTGCGGTCAACGAAACCTCAGGCCGCGTGGCGTCACGCTTGATGGTGACGGTCCTACTTGTCTGCCCCCCCCCGAAACTCGTGGCGGTGCAGGTCAAGGTCCGTTCCGCGGTGTCCTCGGAGATCGTTACCGTTTCACACCCGCTCGACGAACTGGCTCCAGTCACCGTCCACGTCACGGTCACGTTGCTGGTGTACCATCCGTTGTCTCCTGCCGTGCCCTCGACCGTGGATGCCACGGTCGCCGGCTCAGGTATGCAAGATAGGCAAGGGGGGGAGGGATCCCCCCAACCAGCGTCAAACTGTGCTCTGGGGGAAATCGTACCCTCGAGATCGGGGCTCAGGGGCTGTTCGCCACAGCCCGCGAGCCCAAGGGCCGCAGCCAGGGCCAGCAGGAGCAGCGGGTGCCGCGTGCGGAATGCCCTAGCCACGGGATCGGTGCGTCTGTAGAGGTTGTGCATGAGTACCTGTCCAATGCTTGAGGACCGTGATGCGAGCGCGCCGTCTTGGATCGATCGCGCCGTCCGAGGCGGGGAGCCTGGGAGCGTGGACCAAGATGCCGCGGGGGGCAGGCAGGGGCATAGCACACAGGTTGCGGGTGCGTGTCACACAGGTTGCACGATGCCACCGGGGCCGTGTTTACGGGGCTTCCGGCGGCCCGAGAAGCATCTCGACGGCATCCAGCAGCCGACGGGCGTTGAAGGGCTGGGTGAGAAGGGCGAGGGTCGCCGACGGCCGGACTTCCGTGTCCTGGGGGAGCTCCTGGGCCAGGAGGAGGAGAGGCACCGCACGTGGAAGCATGGTGCCGACCGTGCCGGGCTCGGCAATCAGCAGCGCGGGGTTCAGCCGCTGGACCGCGTCGAGGGCGTGCTCGCCGACGTCGGGTTCGACGACGCGCAGCGCCGGGTTCCCGCGAAGGCATTCCCGGACGTAGGCGCGGAGGTCGGCATCGCCGATCCCCAGGAGCACCGTGCGTGGCACCGGGTCGCCCAGGGCCGCGGACGGGTCCGTGGCCCGGGTGGCCGGGGGGATCGCCGCCGCCGGGGTGAGAAGCTCCACCTCCAGCCGCAGCCGGTCCGAGGCGGGGCCGGGGTCCGTCCCGCGCTCCGGGTGCGCCCCCGTGTCCCGGTCCTCTCCTGGCTCCGGGTCCTCCGGGTGGTGGGGCGGAACGTCGTCCATGTCGGCTCCCGGGCGCGGCGAGGGATTCGAAGTCACGCCCCCAAGCTGTGCTCGAAGGCACCCCGGGGCATAGCACGCACGTTGCGGGTGTGTGTCACCCCGGTTGCAGGCTGTCTCGCGGCCGGCACCTCCCGCCCCGGGAAGGACGGCGGAGCGGGGGAGGCCGGGACCCCCCCGCAGCGGACGAGGGTCAGCGTGCCGCCGGCGAGCCCTCCCGGTACTCGGAGGGGCTCGAGCCGTAGCGTTCGCGGAAGCAGCGGCTGAAGTGGGAGACGCTGTTGAAGCCCACCGCGTAGGCGATCTCGCCGACGCCGCCCGCGCCCTCCCGCAGGAGCAGCGCCGCGCGCTCGAGGCGCGTGCGGCGGATCAGCTCGGAGGGCGACTCGCCCATCAGATCCCGGGTGCGCCGGAAGAGATGCGTGCGGTCAACGAAGAGCGCCCGGGCCAGCCCCGCCACGCTGAACTCCGGGTCGCCCACCTGGGCCTCGACGGTGGCCCGAAGCCGCTCGACGAAATCCAGGTCGGCGGGGGCGAGCGCGGGCTCGGTCGGTGTGGCCACGGCCACGGCCTCCGTGGGCGGGACCGGAACTCCCTCCCCGGCGAAGCGCTCGCGCAGGTGGCGGCGCGAGGCGATCAGGTTCTCGACCCGCGCGCTCAGCTCGCGCATCTCGAAGGGCTTCACCAGGTAGTCGTCCGCCCCGTCCACGAGCCCGGCCACCCGGTCGTCCGTCGCCGCCCGTGCGGTGAGGAGGACCACCGGGATGAAGTCCGTTTCCAGGTCGCCCTTCAGTGTGCGGCAGAGCTCGTAGCCGTCGGTGCCCGGCATCATGACGTCGCTGATCACCAGGTCCGGAAGCAGGGTGCGCGCCAGCGCGATGCCCTCGGCGCCGTCGGCCGCCTCCACCACCCGGTACCGCGCCGCGAAGTGCGCGCGCACGTAGGCGCGGAGATCGGCGCTGTCGTCCACCACGAGGAGGGTGGTGACGTCCTCCCCGTCGCCCTCGGCATCGGCGCCCTCGGCGTCACCGTCCCCCCCCTCGGCATCCTCCGGGTCCTCCTCCGGGTCCTCCCCCATGGCTGCCGGCTCGGGCCCCAGCTCCCCCGACACCGCCGGGTCGTCGCTCTCCGTCACGCTCGCGCCCTCGAGCTCGGCGCCCGGCGCCAGCTGGTCGCGGCGGAGGTGGCCCTGCCCCAGCGGCAGCGTCACGGTGAAGCAGGCCCCCGCGACCTCCCCGTTCTCCACCGCAATCGTCCCTCCGTGCAGCTCGGACAGCTCCTTCGCCAGCGCCAGGCCGATCCCGGTGCCGGGCTGGGAGCGGGTCGTGGTCTCGTCCACCTGGAAGAAGCGGTCGAAGACATGGGGCACGTGCTCCGGCGCGATGCCGGGGCCGCTGTCCCGCACCCGGAGCCGTGCCTCCCCGGCCGAGGCTTCGACCTCCAGGGTGATGCGACCGCCGTCAGGTGTGAACTTGAAGGCGTTGGAGAGGAGGTTGCCCAGCACCTTCTCCATCGCGTCGGCGTCGAACCAGACCAGGACGGGCCCGTTCGCATCGACCACCTCGAAGTCGATGCCCTTTCGCTCGGCCACCGGCGCGAAGGCGGCGGCGACGCCCCGCGCGAAGCCGGCCAGGTCCTGGTGCCGCGCGCGCAGCTTCATCTGCCCGGCCTCGAGTCGGGCCACGTCGAGGATCTGATTGACGAGGCGGAGGAGCCGACGCGCATTGCGCAGCGCCATCTCCACGTGCCGGCGCGTGCCGTTTCGCTCGCCTCCGTTTCCGTTCAGGGAGGCGTGCAGGTCCTCCAGCGGGCCGATGGTCAGGGTGAGGGGCGTGCGGAACTCGTGGCTCACGTTGGCGAAGAAGCGGCTCTTCGCCCGGTCGAGTTCCTGGAGCGCCCGGGCCTGGCGGGCGGTCACGTCCTTCTCGCGCTCGAGCTCGGCGGTACGCCAGGCCACGAGCTGCTCCAGCTCGCGCGAACGCGCCCGGAGCGCGCGCACCCGAAGACGGCCGAGCCCGACAATGACCAGCGTCAGCGCCAGCGCGAAGAGGAGGCGGAAGACCCCGGTCTCGTGGAAGCGCGGTGCAAGCTCCAGCCTGACGGCCGCACCTTCCTCGCTCCAGACGCCATCGCTGCTGCTGGCGACCACGTGAAAGGTATATTCCCCCGGCGGCACGCGCGTGTAGTACGCCGTGCGGCGACCGCCCGCCTCCACCCAGTCGCGGTCGTAGCCCTCCAGACGGTAGCGGAAGCGGACGTTGGTCGGCGCCAGGAAGCTGAGCGCGGTGAAGTCGATCTCCAGGTCCCGCTCCTCGACGCCCATCCGCAGCGAGCCACCGGGCGGCACCGGCATCAGCCTGCCGCCGGCGGTGACCTGCTCGATCACCACGCGGGGAGGGAGCGGGTTGCCCTGGATTCGCGCCGGATCCACGACGGCGACCCCGTCCTGGGTGGCGAACCAGAGGCGGCCGTCGCTGGCCCGCACGCCTGCCGACTGGCTCCCACCGTTTGCTTCGCGGTTGCGCAGCCCGTCGCGCTCGGTGTAGCCGATGGAACTGATCCGCGGGACCCGGCCGTCGGCGAAGTCCAGCAGCTCCTGCCGCCGGACCCAGAAGATGCCCCGGTTGCTGCTCATCCAGAGCCGGCCGAATTCGTCCTCCAGGACCTGGTGGATCCCCTCGTCGAAGAGCCCGTGCTCCGCGCGGTAGACGACGATGCGGCCCCCGCCGAGCCCCGGTCCCCATTCCTGCGGGTCGAGGCGGGCCAGCCCCCGGCCTTCGGTGCCCACCCAGAGCCAGCCGTCGGCGTCCTCGTGAAGGGCGCGGACCAGTTCGAGCGGCAGCCCCTGGGCGGTGCCGATGCGGGTGAAGTGGCCGCTCTCGTAGCGCGCCAGCCCTGCGCCGTTGGTGGCCATCCAGAGCGCGCCGTCGCGCGTGCGGACGAAGGCCCGGACGGGGGCCGCCGGCGCCCCATCGGCAACCGAGAAGCGCGTCCAGCGCCCGTCCTCCAGGCGAAACAGACCTGCCTCCGAACCGAAATAGAGCGTGCCGTCCGGCTCCTCGTGAATCGCCCGGACGGCTAGCGACCGGGTCGGATCCTCTGCAACCTGCGCGCATCGTCTGCCTGGCTCCTCGCAGACGTGGATCCCGGACCCACCCCCCATCCAGAGCCGGCCGGTGCGGTCCTGCAGGAAGGCGTACACGGTGCGTGGGTCGCCGTCGGCCGGCGTCATGGGCGTCGCGCGCCCCCCGTCGATCCGGTTGGTCCCGCCTTCCAGTGTCCCCACCCAGAGAGCGCCGCTCCGGTCCTCGAAGACGCTGTAGACGTTGCGGTGGGAGAGCCCTTCCGGCTCGCTGTACACGCTGAAATCGGCCGGCTTGAGCCGGTGCAGCCCGGCGCCGCGGGTGCCCAGCCAGAGGCTGCCTTCCCGGTCCTGGAGCACCACCGCGATGGTCTGCAGATCCGTGTGCCCCTCGCCTGCATCCGGTGGCAGGGTGTGGATCCGCTGCTCCTCGCGGTAGAGTTCCGGTCCGGACGCGTAGAGCATCTGCCCCTCGCCGTCCACGAGCAGCCGGTCCCCCGCGAGCGGCGAGTTCCGATTCTCCAGCACCAGTCTCATCCCTTCGGCTCCGTACCTGAACACCCGGGAGGCGCTGACCACCCAGAGCTCTCCGGTAAGGGGCGAGGTGCGGAACCGGAAGGGCGTGAACGTCTGCAGGACCAGCTCGAAGGTGTCGGTGTAGCGCCATGCGCCTTCTGTTGCACCGATCCAGAGCGCGCCGACGCGGTCCTCGTAGAGTGCAAAGACGTGTTCACCCACCGGCCCGGTCCCGGGCCCGATGGCAACGGCGCCCTCTCCGTGGATCCGGTAAAGCCCGCCGGCCATGGTGCCGACCCAGATCGAGCCGTCACGCCGCTGGGCAATCGCACCCACAGGGTCCCGGATCGCCTGGGCCGCGACGTCCACCAGCCCGTCGTCCTGGACCATGGAGAGGCCGCTCTCCGTGCCGACCCAGATCGTGCCGCCCGCGTCTTCCAGGAGCGGTCCGTCGCCGTGGGTGAGCGTCCGGTCCGGTCCGACGTGCGTGAAGACGCCGCCCTGGAAGCGCACCAGCTTGCCCTGCTCGGTGACAAGCCAGAGGGCGCCGTCGCGGGCCTCGATGAGCCGGACGACCCGGTTGCTGGGCAGCCCGGGAGAGTTGCCGGTGTTGAAGACGGTGAAGCGGACCCCGTCGAAGCGCACCAGCCCGTCGAGGGTCGCAATCCAGAGGTAGCCCTCCTGGTCCTGCAGCAGGGAGCTCACCGAGTTCACGGGCAGCCCGTCCGCCACGGTCCAGCTTTCGTGGACGAAGGCCTCGGGCGCCGCCGCCCCTGCAAACCCCGTTTGCGCGAGAACGCCGGGTGCCAGGCCGGCGAGCGCGCAGACGGCTGTCAGTGCGGCGGTGCGTGTGGCCCGCAAACGCGACGTGCGGCGACGCGCCAGGGTGGAGCGGGTTGGGGAGGAGGGCATCAGCGGCGCGGGGCCGCCGCCCGCGCATGGAAGGATCAGCGCGCGTCGACCCGTCAGGAATGGACGATTTGAAGGTGCTCCGAGGAGCGCTCGCAAGGTACTGCGCGGGTTGTGGTTGTGCAATCGGCGGGAGGCCAGGCGAGGGTGACGCGCTCAGGTCGGCGAGTCAGGTCACACCCACCCCCTCAGTGAGAAAGGAAGTCCACCTCGTAGTCCTGCATCGGCCAGGCGCCTGCTTCCTGTCGCTGTTCCACCCAACGCGCAAGTGCATGGACGATCCGAGCGGGATCACGCGGCAGCCTGTGCGTGAGGATCAGCAGGCCCGCATGCGGAGCGCTCGAGGCGAAGGCGTCATGGGTGGCGGCCAGGAAGTCGTCCCGGTTGTATGTGACCATGATTCGCCGGTCCTGGGCCGCAGCCCGGAGGTGCACTGGATCGTCCTGGGGCAGGGAAGGGTGCGCATCCTTCGCGGGAAGGATGTCCAGACCCAGGCCCCGGCCGACCCCGGCACAGG
>REBP01000111.1 GCA_007692665.1 Gemmatimonadales bacterium
ACTCGAGGGCGTCGGCCACTATCCGCACGAGGAGGTGCCGGAGCGAGTCTGTCGCCTGGTGGCGGACTTTGTGGCTGGACACGGTCATGATCCGACCCCGTGCGCCTCTGCCTGCCTTCCGCGCTGCACATTGCCACGCGCTCCGCCTGCCCGCAAGTCAGCGCCGACTCATGGCTGAGCGGGTGGGTCTGATCCGGGGGGTCGCCTTCCCGCAGGCCCGACACCATGCCCCGCCGGCCGACCGATACCGGCGGGACCGGGCCTGCATCGCCCGGAGTCTGCCCTTTCCCGGGATCCTCCCATCCCTCAGACCCACGCACCCAGGGCTGCCGGAAGGAAGACGGCGAACAGCCGTCGATGACGCACCTACTTCTTTGGTGGATTCCTGAACATCGGCCGTTGCCGGACAAGCTCCTCCGGATTGGCAATCAATTGCCCCGGGTCGACCTGCTTCTTCTTCGGCTTCGCCTTGCCCAGCGCCGGGATGGGCGAAGGACGGCTGGAACCGGATTTCTGCTGCGTGTGCGCCTGGTGGGCCTGCACGACCCGCTGCGGGTCGCTGTAGAAGGCCACGTAGGCGAACCGCGCCTTGCTGTTTCCGTTTCCGGCCACTGCATGAACGGCGAACTCCGCGGCCCGGCCCCCATTCACGCTCGAGCGCAGCTCGTTGCTGCCGATCACGGCATTCGAGAAGCTCATGCCGAACCAGACGCCATTGCCCACAAGGCGCATGCTTCCGCGGAGGTCACCCACACTGCGGGACGCGAAGGCCGCGGCCTCGAAGGGATTGATCTGGTGCGGAGGCGGCGCGCTGAATCCACCCGACGAGTGACCGTTCCCCTCCATCTCGATCCGGAGGGGCTCCCCCGTCATGTTCTTGACCTCGAAGATGATCGATCGGCCGACGAGCTTGTCGAGGACGCTTTCGATCCCTGCGACGACCCCTGGTGCAGCCTGAATGCCGGCCGCGATGCCTGCAACCACCGCTGGAAGAGCCATGTCAACACCCTCGTGCCAAGGAGTGGAGATTGAACCCACCTACGGGACCGCAGGACAAGCATTCGCCTGCCGTCTATCCGTGTCAAGCTTCTCGTTTGCGGCGTTCGTTTCCTGCCCCCTGGGGGTGGTGAGCAGGCGCAGCGCGCGCCGAGAGCCCGCACTTTCCCGCAACCGTCGGCGCTTTCACGGACGCTGGCATCCAGCCTGGTCTCCGTCAGCCCGATCTCCGACCCGTCGCTGGCGTCGCGCCTACTGTCCGAGCCGCAGCGCCTCCCCTTCCCCGGAGACTTCGCACCCCCCTTCCGAGGGGTCGTCGAGCGGCCCTCAGCCGGGCCCCGGACCGGGAGCGGCCAGCACCTCCTCGATCCGCTTCCCCATCTCCAGTACCTCGTCCCACTCGAGCCAGGTGTCCGCCCCGCGGATCCACATCTCGAACCACCCCAGGTCCGACATGAGCTTCACCAGCCGGTTCCGGGGCTGGCTCAGGGCGTGATCCTCGCCCGGGTAGACCATGAACTCCGTGGGCACCCCCAGCGACTTGAGCGCCAGGTGGAGCTCCTGGCCCTGGGGCATGGGGATGCGCTGGTCCAGCTCCCCGTAGTGGAGCAGCGTCGGGGTGGTGGCGTTCTCGATGTACCTGAGCGGCGACTCGGCCCACCAGTGGTCGAAGTCGTCCCAGGGCTTGTTCGCGGCACCCAGCGCCGGGTCGCGCCCCAGGTAGAACTCCCGGGAGGCCTGGTTGTCGGTCTGCGCGTAGAGGGAGATCCAGTTGGCCACCCCCGCCCCGCTGGAAATGGCCTTGAACCGGTCCGAGGTCACGAGCATCCAGTTGGACCAGTGCCCCCCCGCCGACCACCCCATGAAGCCGAGCGCGTCCGGGTCGGCCAGCCCCTGCTCGATGAGGTGGTCGATCCCGGCGTGGATGTCCTCGGTGGCCCGGGTCCAGTAGTCCCCGGCGATCTCGGTGCGGAACTCGTCGCCGTATCCCGACGAGCCCCGGTAGTTGGGGAGGAAGAAGGCGTAGCCCATGGCGGCGAGCAGGTGGCCGTAGGCCCGGTGGGGTGCCGCCGGCGTGGGGAGGAAACGGTTCTCGAAGACGGCCGCCGGGCCCCCGTGGATCTCGGTGATGAGCGGGTAGCGACGCGACGGGTCATGGTCCAGCGGGTACACCACGAGCCCCTCGATCTCCGTGCCGTCGGGGGAGCGCCACCGGACCGTCTCGGTGCGGGCCAGCTGGATCTCCTCCACCCAGGGATTGGCATCGGTGAGCTTCAGCCAGGCACCGCTGTCGCCCAGTCGGTCCCACGGGGCTGCGTGGAGATCCTCGGGGCGGGTGGGGTCGGAGAAGCCCAGCACCGCCACCCGGGCGTCGGACCCGTCGGCGATGGACACGACCCCCCGGAGGTCGGTGAGGCGGGTCACCCGGGAGTCCCGGGCGCCCACCATGTAGAGGTTCTGGTTCACGCCGTCGTTCCCCACGAAGTAGAGGCGTTCGCCGTCGGCGGACCAGGTCGCATTGGAGACCTCGCTGTCGTAGGAGCGGGTCACTGCGGTCCACTCGGAGTTGGCCGCTCCGGCCGCGCCCGCCGCGCCCGCCGCGCCCGCCACCGGGCGAACGTAGATCTCGTTGATCCCGGAGCCCGCAAAGTCCTTCTGCGCCGAAATGGCCAGCCACGCGCCGTCGGGGGAGAACCCCACAAGGCTCTCGCTCACGTCGTTGTCGGTGAGGCGGACGGGGGCGCCGCCGGCCTCGTTCACCAGGTAGACCTCGTTGGGGCGATTGTCGATGTGGGGGTCCCGGGGCGCCATGATCACCGCCAGCATGCCCCCGACGGGCGACTCCTCGAAGCCCCGCACCAGGTAGTCCCCCGAGGTGATCCGCCGCGCGTCGCCTCCGGACGCCTCCACCCGCCACAGGTGCTCCGCGTGGAGGTGGATGAAATCGTCGAAGACGAGTCCCCGCTGGATCGGGCGCGCCTCGTACCCCTCCCGCCGGCGCCGGTACTCCCCCTCATCCCAGGCATCGGGGGCCAGGAAGTAGATGTGGTTGCCCGTCTCCCCCCACTGGAAGGAGGAGAGCGGTGTGGGATGCGTGGTGAGGGCCCGGTGCGCCCCGCGCCCCTCGCCGTCCACCACCCGGAGCTGCGCCTCCATGCCCCGGCCGGAGAGGTAGGCCAGGTGGCTGCCGTCGGCGCTCCATCCCCACGAGGAAATCCCCCCGTCCACGGACGTCACCTGCCAGGGTTCCCCGCCCTCGGGGCTCATGACGAAGAGCTGACGCCCGTTCCCGGCCCGGGTGGAGGTGAAACCGAAGAAGTCCCCCGACGGGTGCCACTGGGCCCCCTGGTTCCGGGCTCCCTTCGCGTGGGTCATGGCCCGGTCCTCGCTCCCGTCCAGCATCGCCAGGTGGATCTGCTGGTCCCGGGCCGGATCCGGGTAGCTCGGGGGCGTGAAGGTGTACAGCACCCGGTCCCCGGCCGGGGAAAGCGTGACCTGCCCGATGGTGGCCTGCCGGAACAGATCGGGGATCTCGATGGGGCGGGTGTCCTGGGCGCGGGCGTCCGGGGCGCGGGCGTCCTGGGCGCGGGCGACCGGGGCGCGCAGATCCTGCGCCTGCAGGGCAACGGGGAGGAGCCCGTGGAAGGGGGCGGCAAGGCCGACAGCCAGGAGGAGAATGGAAAGACGCATGGATGCACCCGGGAACCAGGGGGGGACGATGAGTCGAGGAGCGGAAGGACTCCGGCAGACAGAGTAGAGTCCGGAAATGGAGGGGGCAATGTGGGCGGCAACGCTCCGGCGAGGAAGCCCCGAGACTCCCGGTCGCGAGCTCAGGCCGGAACGTAGACCAACCGGATCACGTCCTCGCCGATCCGGTCGCTGGTCACGAGGCGCAGCCGCGGCCGGGGCCCGTCGAAGTACGGCGTGCCGCTCCCGAGCACGACGGGGTGCAGGTAGATGCGGTACTCGTCGATGAGGCCGAGCTCCGTGAGGCCATGCGCCAGCTTCGGTCCTGCGACTTCGATCTCCCCCTCGCGCTCGGCCTTGAGCGCGCGGACCGTGCCCTCGAGATCATCGCCGACGAGGGTGGCGTTGGGGCCCACCGATTCGAGCGAGCGCGAGACGACCCACTTCGGCTGCCTCCGCCACGCCGCCGCGAAGGCGTGTTCGTCTGCGCCCCACTCGGGATGGTCGTCGTCCCAGTACCGCATGATCTCGTACATCCTGCGACCGTAGACACTCCCCGCCTGGCCCCGGGCCTCCTCGATGAAGTGGCGAAACAGCGTGGGGCCCGGCGCAAAGGCCATGTGGTCGACGTAGCCGTCCAGCGACTGGTTCATGCCGAACACGAGCCTCGCCATGCTCACCTCCTGTCAATGCCGCGAGCGGTTTGCAGATCCCCGGGCAGGGCCGCCGGCGCAGACCTCCGACCGCTGGATCCCGCCGCCGGCGGGCCTGCAGCGGCAGGGGCTTCCCTTCCCCGGCGGCGTCGCATCCTCCCACGATAGAACGACACCCGGGAGCCCGGCAATGCGGACGGCGATGCGGACAGCGATGCGCTGGATTTCCGTCTATGGGGTATCTTCCCCGAGCCGACGGCCAGGCTGGGCCGCCCGGCATCTCCCCAAACGAAACGTGAGCATCCTGGACAAGAGACCCGACGCTGGACTGGAGAAGCGACCGTTCCGGACCGACGCCACGGGGGCGCCGGCGGGCTCCGCCGTGGCCGAAATCGAGCTGGAGGGGGACCTCCGCGAGCGACTGGAAGCCCTGTGCGACACGGGGTGGGAGATCTTCGACCGTTTCGACAACGAGATCCGGCAGAAGGACTTCCATGCCTTCGTTGCGGCGGATTACCCCGTGGTGCTGGCCACGCTGGTGGAGCTCCGGGCGCCGGGGCGACGCTTCCTGGAGTGGGGTTCGGCCACCGGGGTCATCACGATCATGGCCGATCTCCTGGGCTACGAGGCCTACGGGATCGAGATCGACGGGAGCCTGGTGGAACAGGCGCGGGAACTGGCCCATCGAAGCGGGTCCGGGGCCCGGTTCACCACGGGGAGCTTTCTTCCCGCGGGCTACCGGTGGAAGCAGCGGGGGGGCGACGAGCGCCTCGGCACCATCGCCACCGGGGAGTCGGGCTACCTGCAGCTGGGGATGCCGCTGGAGGATTTCGACGTGGTCTTCGGGTACCCCTGGCCCGGCGAGGAGGGCATGATGCTCGATCTCATGCGGGTCCACGGGCGGGCGGACGCCACGCTGCTGATCCACACGCCGGACGGGATGAGGGTCTACCGGGGCGGGGTGCTGGCGCCCTGAGGGTGGCGCCCTGGGGGAGGCTGGGCACCCCTGCCTGGAGCCCCTACCCGGAACCGGACGCTTCCACTTCCTCGAGCCACGCGTAGTACGCCACCACCCCCCGGGAGTCGTAGAGGTACGCCCAGGCGAGCGCGACCCCGACGATCCAGGAGAGCAGGGAGGCCAGTCCCCCCGTCATCGCCCCCGGCACAAGGTGGACGAGGACGATGACCGCGCCGCAGCCCACGACCAGGGGCCGCGCCCACATGCGGTCGGCCCAGAGTCCCCAGGCTGCCGCCAGGAGCACCCCGCCCAGGTGACCGAGGGGTTGGGCGGATCCTTCCGGCACCACGATTCTGCTCGCAACCGAGGCGTTCCCGCAAGGCCTGCTGGCCACCATCTCCGGAACGCTGACCCTGGTCACTGGTACCGTTTTCCGATGCCCCGATGCCCCGACACCGCTGGTGACCGGAGTACCGAATGGACTGGAAAGCGCAGCTGAAGCTGGTTCCAGGAGTCTTCATCCCCGCCATCGTGGTCATCGGGGTCTTCCTGGGGTTCGGGGTCTTCTTCGTGGAGCAGGCCGAACAGGTCTTCAATGCCGTCCAGGGCGGCATCGTGCACTACTTCGGCTGGTTCTACAGCATGTCGGTGGCCTTCTTCCTCCTGTTCGTGGTGGGCCTCTTCTTCAGTCCCTGGGGGAGGATCCGGCTGGGCGAAGACGATTCCGAGCCCGAGTACAGCTACTTCTCGTGGTTCGCCATGCTCTTCAGCGCGGGGATGGGGATCGGGCTCGTGTTCTGGGCGGTTGCCGAGCCGATGTCGTACTACCTGGCCTCCCCCACCGTCGAAAGCGGGACCGTCGAGGCGGCGTCCGAGGCGATGCGGCTCACCTTCTTCCACTGGGGCGTCCACGCCTGGGCGATCTACATCGTGGTGGGGCTTTCGCTCGCCTACTTCTCGTTCCGGAAGGGCCTGCCCCTCACGATCCGCTCTGCCTTCCATCCCCTCCTGGGGGACCGGATCCAGGGGCCGATCGGGCACGCCATCGATGTCCTCGCGATCTTCGGCACGATCTTCGGAGTGGCGACCTCCCTCGGACTCGGGGTCATGCAGGTGGCGGCGGGGATCGACTACCTCTTCGGCCTGGGGCTCGAGGACGCCACCGGGCTCCAGCTCGGGCTGATCGCGATCATCACCCTCATCGCCACCGGCTCCGTGGTCGCAGGCCTCGACAAGGGGATTCGACGGCTGTCGAACTTCAACATGATCGTCGCCGTGATCCTGGTGCTCTTCGTCTTCGCGGTGGGTCCGACGGTCTTCCTGCTGAACAACTGGGTCGAAAACTCCGGAAACTACCTGTCGACGATTGTCCAGACGACGTTCTGGAACGACGCCTGGGGCGACGGGGAGTGGCACGGCGCATGGACCTTCTTCTACTGGGGATGGTGGATCGCCTGGTCTCCCTTCGTCGGGATGTTCATTGCCCGCGTCTCCCGGGGGAGGACGATCCGCGAGTTCATCGGCGGGGTCCTGCTGGTGCCGGTGGCCTTCACGACCTTCTGGCTCACCACGTTCGGGAACAGCGGCCTCCACCGGGAGCTCTTCGGCGCGGGGGGAATCGCCGGGGTCAGGGCCGAGGAGATGCTCTTCGCGCTCCTGCAGGGATTTCCGCTATCGGCCGTCACCTCGGTCCTGGCAATGATCGTGGTTGTCGCCTTCTTCGTGACATCCTCGGACTCGGGGTCGCTCGTGGTCGACATGCTCGCCTCGGGCGGAGACCCGCACACGCCGACGGGGCAGCGCGTGTTCTGGGCGCTCCTCGAGGGCGCGGTGGCCGGAGTCCTGCTCTGGGCCGGGGGGCTCGGAGCGCTTCAGGCGGCTGCCATCGCCACCGGACTCCCCTTCGCCGCTGTCCTTTCGGTGATGTGCTTCGCGCTGCTCAAGGCGCTGCGGACCGAGAGCATGGATCGGGGTCGGATCCGAAAGGTCTTCCCGGCCCGCAACCACGACAACGAAGGCGGCGCCGGCCTTCCCATCGACACTGCACATGGAGGAGACGATGCATGACTGGAAAGCAGACCTGAAGATGCTCCTCGCATCCACCGAGGGGAAGGAGCGAGCGAGGCCCACCGGGCCGGGGCGGGTGCGGGGATTCATTTCGGAGGTCGTCGTGCCCGCCTTCGAGGAACTCGCCACCGAACTCCAGGACCACGGCCGCGACGTCGAGGTGGAGCACAGCGACCGGATGGGTGCGATCCGGGTGCTCCGGGGCGGAAAGGAAGAGTTCTACTACGAGGTCAAGGTCAAGGCGTATCGAAACAGTGGCTTCGCGTTCCCCGTCGTGCCCCTCCGCGACGCCGAGGGTCAGACCTATCGGGCGGAGATCCACCTGCGTGACCGCGCGCTGCACCACGACGTGACGAATTCGAGCAAGGAGGATCTCATCCGCTACTTCCTGCAGGACTACCGCCGGCACCTGATGTGGAGCCTGTAGGGCCCATCCCTCGCGGAGCAGCCGCGGGGTCCGGGCCCGTCGCCGGCGCATCTGACAGGGGGAGAGCGCCGCCCCGACCCCTCCGGGTCAGTCCGAACCGCGCGCTCCGACGTAGTCCAGGTCTACCACCTTCCCCTGTCGCATGCTCGCTGGAAATGGTCACGAGGGTCACAAGACAGGCTCCTTGTCGAACGATCATTCGCAAGACGATTCCAGCGAACCCATCGCCGGATCTCGATCACTCCCCCCCTCAGGCCACCGCCCCCTCCAGCACCTCCTGCTCCAGCCGCGCGTAGCTCATCTCCATGCCGTCGGTCATCCCGGTGGCGAGGGCCGCTTCCCGGGTCTCTGCATCCGGGTACGTGATGACCAGGGTCAGAAGGGTGCCGGACGGGACCGGGACCAGCGTCAGCTCGTTGAGCGTGGTGGGTCCGTCGGCGCCGATCATCTGCTGGGTCGTGACCTCCCGGCTCGGGGGCTCCGACTCCAGGATCTCGCCCTCGAAGCCGAAACGCCCCGAGCCGTCCTCCGCCTCCCACCCGTAGCGGTAGCTCTCGCCCACCCCCTCGCCCACCTCGCATACCGGCATGGTCCAGCCGTCGGGGCCCAGCAACCAGCGCTTCAGGAGCGCCGGGTCGTGGTGGGCGCGCCAGACCGCCTCCGGCGTCCCGCGGATGATGCGGCTCACGCGGGCCTTCGTCTCGCCCAGGAGCTGGGCCTCGGTCCGGCGATCTGCGGCGAAGGCGGCGAGGTCGGCCAGCACCCCGTCCAGCTGCCCCATGGCGGAGCGCATCCCCTCCTCCATCCCCATCTCCAGCACCTGCTCCATGGCCTCCACGCTCTCGAACCGGGTCACCCCCGTGAAGCGCGAGCCCGTGGGGGTCTCCTCGAAGGCGAAGCTCATGCGCATGGTGGGCATGGCGGGGTTCGGGGATCCGTCATCCAGGGCGAAGCCGTCTTCCACCTCGATGCGCCGCCCGGGCTCGATGACCAGGAACCGGAACCACCCGTGGGCGCGGGTGCCGTCGGGGCCGGTCATGTAGTACCGGGACTGTCCGCCGATCGCCATGTCGTGCCGGGTGAAGGTGGCAGGCCACTCCACCGGGCCCCAGAAGCGCTCGAGCTGCCGGGGGTCGACAAAGGCCTGCCAGAGGCGCTCGAGCGGCACGTCGTACTCGCCCACCACGGTGAGCGTGAGGGTGTCGGGGTCGGATGCGACGGAGGTGATGGGCATGGGTCAGTCTCCGGGTTCGGGGTCGGCAAGGACGTTGTCGAGCTGCTGAAATCGCGCTCTCCACAGGCTTTCGAGCCGGACAAGGAGCTCCCGTGCCCGGGCAATCCGCTCCGGGTTGCCGCGGACGATCCGCTCCCGACCGCGCCGGTGCTTCGTCACGAGCCCCGCACCCTCCAGCACGGCCACGTGCTTCTGCACGGCGGCAAAGGACATGTCGTAGCGGGAAGCGAGGGTCGACACCGAGGCCCCTTCCCCACCCAGCACCCGCGCCACGATATCACGGCGGGTGGTGTCGGCCAGGGCACGAAAGAGCTGGTCCAGCTCGGGGTCGGAGAGCGCATTAAATACAACCATGTGGTTGTATATTAGACTGCGGAGGCGCCGGGCGCAAGGGAACCGCGAAGGGGGGAAAACCACCACGGCCTGCACTCGACGCTGCTGTCGCGTCGGGTGCAGGCCGCGGCTTCCTTTCGGTGCCGTCGAAGGCTCGCGTGCTACGGCACCACGTTCACCGAATCCTGGCCCCGGAAGTTCGTGCAGCCGTCCGCCAGGAAGCCTCGGAGGACCAGGTACGTGCTCGCCGGCGTCAGGTCACCGTTTGCGACCAGGGCCGGCACCTCGAAGTGAAGCACCAGGTCGGGCAGGCCGTCTCCATTCACATCCTCCACCGAGCTGAAGAACCGGCCGTTCGGACGGGTCGCCACGGGCGTGTCGGTGCCGACCTCGTTGCCGAGCGACACCGATGCCGGATCGATCCCGGTAGCGTCGAAGGTGGCACTGCTCAGCACCGCCACCGGCAGTCGGCCCCGGTTGCCCAGGTTCACGCTGTTCGGGTGCTGGGAGGGCGTGATGTCGATCTCCACGCCCAGGTACTCCACCGTGAGTTCCATCGAGTCCGTGCCCGTGTCGTCATCCTTGTCCGTGACGCTGAACCCGATGGTGTAGGTCTGCGCCGCACAGAACTGGTGGCTCCGAACAATGGGCGCGGCCTGGCTGTTCGTGGTGCCCGTCGTGTTGGGGCTGCCGTCGCCCCAGTTGATGACCCAGTTCCACGGGGCATCGTTCACGCCGGGGTCGCTGAAGGTCCCCGTGAAGGTGAACGTCTCGTTTGTCAGGATCGTCGCATCCGGTCCTGCATCCACCAGCGGCGCGACGTTCAGCACGGTCAGGTCGAAGCTGACGCTGCCTTCGGCATCGAGCGCATCGGTGCCGGTGATCGTTACCTGCTGGCTCTCGAGCGGGCCGTCGGTGGAGGCAAAGCTCCAGGACCAGGTCCCATTGCCGGTGTCGATCACCGTCCCGATGGAAGCGCTCAGCGTGACGGCATCGCCCTCCGGATCGCTGAACATGCCGGCGTTGACGGCCAGGTCGCCCTCGTCGACCGTGACGGCGGGCTGGTTCACCGACAGCTCCGGCGCCTGGTTCTGGTCCGGCCGGCAGTCGATCCGCGGGAACGTGTTTCCGCCCACGGTCACCGTGAACGCGCTGTCCTTGAGGCGCGCCTCCACCTCTGCGGGCGTCGTCGCGTCACCCGCCTGGATGAGCAGTGCCGCGCACCCCGCAGCATGCGGCGACGCCATGCTGGTGCCCGATGCGGTACGGGGGCCGCCCCCCCTCCGAAGCGAGACGATGTCCACGCCCGGAGCGAAGATGTCGGTGGTCTCGTTGACGTTGGTGAACCCGGCCGCGACATCGTTGTTGTTGGATGCCCCCACCGAGATGACGCTGCTGACACAGGCCGGGAGGCCCATCTGCGTGCTGCCATTGTTGCCAGCGGCGGCGAAGACGGTCACGCCCGCAGCGCGGAGTTGGGACGCCACGCTCTGCACCGCCATGGTGTTGGCGTCGGCGTCGTCGCACACCCCCGTGTAGCGGGCGTTCGTGGAGAGACTCAGGTTCGCGACCTGGATGTCGAACCCGGGGTTGTTCACGATGTAGTCGAGCGCGGCCACGATCTCGGAGAGGAAGAAGAACCGCCCGGCCGCACCCCCGAAGTCCAGCACCTTGATCGCGAAGATGCTGGCGTCGGGCGCCACCCCCGGTCCTGCGGCGTCGCCGGTCGCGGTCACGATCCCCGTGACGTGCGTGCCGTGCCCCTGGTCGTCCTCCGCGGCGCCCGCGCCGAACTGTCGATCCGTCCCGTCCGGACAGAAGCCGACACCGTCGGTATTGTTTGCATCCCGGCCGAAGCACGCCTCGCCCACCAGCGCGCCCTGCAGGTCGGGATGATCCGAGTCGAACCCCGTATCGAGGACGGCCACCACCACGCCAGCACCCGTGTTGCCCCGCGCATGTCGGAGATCACCGCGGATGAGGGGCACGCTGGTCGCCAGGCCACCGGTACCCCCGACCTCGAGGTCGATGCGCCGGACCCGCGGATCGGCCGCAAGGCGCCTCACCGCAGCCTCGCTGCGTGCGACGGCGGCCAGCGCCGGGACCGCGGCGAAGCGGCGGCGCACCGTCACCTCGTTCTCGGACACCCTCGATAGGGCCTGACGCTGCGCCGCTGCCACCGCGTTGCGGGTGTTCTCGAGCCCGCGTGGCGTTCCGGCGTCGAGGGCGATCATGATGGCGGGAGTTTCGCCCCTGGCGAGCGCCTCGAGCACGCCCGGCCCGATCTTCTGGGCCGGCGCCATGTGCGCCGCAGGGGCCTGGGGTTCCACCGGTCCGACGGAGTCGGTCGGCGCGTCGCAGGCCGCGGTCACGATCACGAGCACCGCGAGCGCTCGAATCAGTCGAATCATGGTTACCTCCTCCTGGAAGTCCGTTGGGGGAAGGTCAGGGCTGATGCCCGGGTGTCGTCTGCCCGCCCACGGGCGGCTGCCCGCCGCCACCCGCCGGATCGAGGTCGACGCGTCGGACGTACCGGTGTTCCAGCAGCGTACGGAGGCCCCGCTCGGTGCGAAGGGTGCCCGCCATTGCGGGGATCGAGAGGAACGGTTGCCGCGGACGAAAGTCGGCGGTGTCCACCGCCGACAGGACCTCGGCCTGCATGCGCGAGATCTCCGCGCGGATCCGCTCCTGATCCGCCGCCGGATCGCCGAAACCGGGCGGCGGCGTCAGCGCGATCATCACGGCGGCCTCTTCGCCTGCGTGGAGCGTGGTCAGGACGTCGGGCTGCACGCGCTCACGGTCGACCTCCAGTGCGGGATGACAGGAAACCCCCGGCAGGAACAGCAGCGCACCTGACAGAAGAAGCCTTCTCATGCCCCCGGGTCCCCCCGACGACTCCCGGGCCGGAGCCGGGTCACCTGCCCGGTCGCGCGGGTGCAGGTTCGCCGATGTTCGATCGGAATCTCCATCGGGGCCGGCCGAGGATGGGTACGGGGAACCTTCACGGAGCACAGGCCCACAGTAGGGCACGTTTTCCGGCAGGGCAACAACTTTTTTCCGCGCGCCCGAAAGCCCCCCGCGGTTCTCCCCCCTTCCTTGGCGAAGCTCCCCCGAACGGCGACCTTGGATGCGCCCGGCGAACCCCTCCCCGCGCGCTCACCTCACGTCCCCTCCCCCGCCCCGCATGCCCTCCCCATCGCCCTCCGCCTCGCCCCCCCTCGCCGCCGTCCTCTGGGACATGGACGGCACGCTGGTCGACACCGAGCCCTACTGGATCGCGAGCGAGCACGAGGTCGTTCGGGAGCACGGAAACGGTGGCTGGAGCGAGGCCCACGGCCACGCGCTGGTGGGCATGGATCTCCGGGATGCGGCGCGCTACATGAAGCTCCACGGCGAGGTCCGCCTGGGCGTGGACGAGACGGTGGAGGCGCTCCTGGACGGCGTCGTGGTCCGGGTCCGACAGCGCATCCCCTGGCGGCCCGGTGCCCGGGAGCTTCTCCGGGAACTCGTGGCCGAAGGGATCCCCTGCGGCCTCGTGACCATGTCGTGGGGCCGCTTCGTGGATGCGATTCTCCCCGCCCTTCCGGAGGGGATCTTCGGCGCGGTGATCACCGGCGACGACGTGGCCCGCGGCAAGCCCCACCCCGAGCCCTACCTTGAAGGGGCAGCGCGCCTGGGCGTCCCCCCCGCCGCGTGCCTCGCCCTCGAGGACTCCCCGACGGGTGCCCGTTCGGCCTGGGATGCGGGATGCGTGGTCGTGGCCGTGCCGCACCTGGTCGCCGTGCCGCCCCAGTTCCGGCATCACGAGCTTCCGACGCTGGAAGGCGTGGGGGCGGCGCAGCTGGGGCAGCTGTACCGGGAAGCGGCGGAAACCGGGTAGGCGAAGGCAGGCGAAGGGTGCCTCCCACCCCTACCGAGCCGGCCGAAGCTCCCGGAGCAGGGCGCCGGCGGTCCCGACCTCCTCGGTGGGCCTCCCACCGGCACCCTGGCGGAACAGTCCGCCCCGGAGGCCCCCCTCCTGAATCAGGTCTCCCGCAGGCGGCCGCGTGACACCTGGTGCACCGAAGCCCGTGATCTCGCCGGTTGGCGCACGGTAGACCTCCATTTCCGGAAGCATGACGATGCCGGTGTCAGGGTCCCCGAACGCAGCCGGCAGCTCTCCGAGACCGAACCGCCGGGTCCCGGTGGGCCGCGCCACTTCGATCACGATCCCGTCCGTGCCCTCGAGCAGGCGCATCGGCACGCCGGCGGAGAAGGTTGTCGCCTCCGCATGATCGAGTGCGTGCAGGGCCGCGTTTCCGGACCAGAGGATGGTACCTGCCGCATCCCGGATGACGATCTCGAGGGTCTCCTCCGGATTCGGGTCAGGGGAACCGACGCGGGTCACGAAGGGGGTCCGCATGCGGAGTTCGCCCGCCTCCATCGACCCCCAGATGCGGAGGCCCGGCTCGAGCGCAGCGACCGCCGCGAACGCAGACCACCACCTCGTGTGGGCAATCGCCCGGTTCCAGGTGTAGGGGCCCATGGCGATGCCGTTGCAATACCCCATGACGTCGGGGGTGCCGGGAGGGGTAATCGAGCCAAGCCACATCCCGTACTCACCCATCCTCCCGTCGGCGTGGGGGTAGTTCGGGTCCGTTCCCGAGGCGTTGCCGCAGGGGGAATGCATCTGGTTCAGATTGTGCCCGACCTCGTGGTTGAAGACAATCCGGCGGATGCCCGTGCTGTAGTTGGAGGCCCCGACAGAGGTCGGATAGCCCACGTAGCCGATGCCCGCGACGCCGGCGGAGGGCCCCTCCCGCTGGACGACACCGTAATAGAGCGCGGAACTCCCGTCGTCGATGCGGATGCTCTGGACCTCGCCGATGAGCCTCGTCCAGGTTGAGCCGGCTTCGGTGACGGGAGGGCCGGTATAGAGGTATTCGGGCCGCATCTCGCCGGTGGCCGACGGGAAGGGCAGGCCCTCCCACAGGCCCATGTAGGTCCCCATGCTGGAGGCATTCACATCCCCCACCGTACCGGTCGAATCGACCCGGATGGGGATGAATCGAACGTGAAGCGGGTCGCGGGCGAGGACTGCGGGGCTCCGCGTGACCTCGCTCGAGAGCTCTCCCGATTCGATGCGGAACGTGTAGCTCATGCCGGCCTGGACATGGCTCCCCGGGATCTCCGCCGTGAAGGTGGTGGACGCGTCGGACCGGCTGGGCGTCGTGCTCGGGATCGGCTGGGCGATCGTGATGGGGACGTCCTGCACCACGGCGCCCCCGTTCCGCACGATGAGGCGGACGCCTACGTCGCCGGTTCCGGTCCTGCGCACGAATCCCCGGAAGAGGGCGCCCCTGCCCTGCACCAGCGTGACGCCCTGGTCCTCCGACTGGGACACCTGGACGACGTGGTGCCCGTCGATCTCGGCAGGGAGCGTGGGGGGCGGCGCCACGGCGTCTGCGGCGAACTGGACGGAGAACGCGCCGGCAGCCGCCGTGGCAAGGTGGTTGCCGGCGCTTTCGGGCAGGGTCCATGCGGCCTGGAACCGACCATTCGCGCCGCTGGTCCCCGATGATGGGGTGAAGGCACCCGGGCCGGAGAAGCTGACGGGTGCGGCGATGGGGTCACCGAACTGGTCCCGGGTCTCCACGACGAGCGGTCCCCCAAGCGTGGATCCGGTCTCGCCGCCCTGGTTGTTTCCACTGACGAGGACGATGCCCGAGAGCCGGGGGCCTTCCACGGCGGTCGCGGCAAGGGAGACTTCGATGCCCCCGGCCCGCACGGTCCCCGCCACCTCTCCCAGCGCGTCCGGCAGCGTCCAGACGGTCTCGGCTCGCCCGGTCGAGGCCGAGGTGGTCTGGCTCGCGGGTGCAAAGCTGCCGTCGCCGGACCAGGTGAGTGGCGCGGCCATGGGGCTGCCGTACTGGTCCCGCGCCTCCACCACGAGGGGTTCGGGCAGGGGACTTCCCCGGACGCCCGTCTGGCCGGCTCCGGAGACAACCACGAAGGTGTGGATTTCCGGTGGCGCGAGGGACTCGGCCGTGTATGCGACGGAAACGGAGTTCTCCCCGCTGCCGGCGCGGACCGTGGCTTCGAAGGAGCCGGGTTCGGCGGGAAGCGTCCATGTCGCCGACCCCTGCCCTGCCGCGGTGGTCTGGGATGACCCGGTGATCGTTCCACCCGTGACCGCGTACGCCACGGGGACCGCGATCGGCTCACCGTACTGGTCCACGACCCGGAAGGAGAGCGGATTGAGCGTGCTGCCGACAAAGGCCTCCTGCCCGTCCCCCGACAGGATCACGATGCCCCCGGGAAGGGGAGGTTCGCGCACGTCGACCGGAGATGTGACCTCGAAATCGTCGACCCGGAAGACCAGGGAGCCGCGGCCCAGGGGTAGCGGCGCCAGCGAAATGGATCCGGATCTTCCCTGGACGCCCAGTCTGCCCCGAAGGAGAAGTGCGCCCGGGGACGCGGCGAGAGCGACCAGGGCCAGTCCGGACTCGCCCACGTAGCGGACCTCGTAGGGGGCGTAGGCGGCAACACCCTGGGCGCCGCTTGCGATGATCTCGAACGAGGGCGTTTCGCCCTCGAAGATGACCTGCGGCAACCCGGTCACCGCGATGGCGCTGGCCTGCACGCGGGCCGAGACCGGAACGTTCACCTCGGCCGTGTCGGCGGGTGCGACGACGCGCATGAGTCCGGCCTCGGGACCGGAACCGAACCTGAGGGAATCGAGGGTGATGCTGCCGGATGCAGGGATGGTGGCCCGCCGGGGAAAGGCCTCGCCCCCGCCCCCCACGACGAACTCGAGCTCCGAAGATACCGGATTCCCGAAGGCGTCCCGGACGTTCAGCTGCGGGGGCGAGAGAGACAGATCGTCCTCCCGCCCCACGAACTGCCCGGCATTCTGAACGACCAGCCGGGAAGGGCCACCCGACGTGACAAGGATGGGAGATGACCAGGTTGGAGCCGTGCCGGCGGCCGCACCGGAGGTGGGGGCGTCGACGTGGCGCACCTCCATGCCGTAGGCCCGCGCCACGGTGTCGCTCGTGGAAAGCTGGTGTGCGCCTCCCTGAAGGGACACGCTCGCCCGCTGGTCACCGTCGACGTAGAGGCGAAGACTCCCGGCGGGTGGGCTCCCCTGCGTGATCTCGGTACCCTTTCCATCGAGCACCCGGACGGTCACCACGTAGGGCGCGCCCGCCATGGCCGAGGAGGGACTGAGAACCTCGAGAGAGGTGGCGCCGCGGGTGACCACGCTGGTTGTGAACGTCACCTCGCCGGACTCCATGGTCGCCCGCAGCGTGGCAGGGCCGAAGGCTGCCGGTAGCGTCCATGTGCCCTCCGCCCTTCCATCCGTCCCGGTCGACGCTGATCCGGAGAACTGGCCGTCTCCCGACCAGACGACGGCGATGCCGGAAGCCGGCGTCCCGTCGGGGAAGCGAACCTGGATCGATACGGGGTGTGATTCGCCGCCGTAGCTTGCCTCCGGGACCACCTGGTCGGACTGGGCGGAGGGGGTCTGCGGAGTCTCCGGACCGCCGTCGGAACACGCGACAAGCAGGGCTGTCAGCAGAATGGCGGTGCGGCGAAGGATGGCGGTCATCGGTGGGGGTCCCGTCCAGGACAGGACAATTCCTCGGGCCAGGGCGACAGATTTCGGCGGACGACAACCTGACTGCGCCACCCTGCCCCGTCAATGGGAAGGATCGCTGGTGTCGTGAAGGTTTCCGGCAGCCCTACGGTTCCCGCCCCACCTCCCGGGCGATCGCCCGGAAGAGCGCCACGGCCTCGTGGTCGTGATCATCGAAGCGGGGGTCGGTTCCCGTCTTCACCACGACCACCCCGCGGGCCGGGTTCACGTAGATGTACTGTCCATAGACGCCAATGGCCGTGAATTCCCCGTCCTCCCGACCCTCGGGGATCCACCACTTGTACCCGTAGCCGAAAGTCCAGTGGGAGTCCGGGTTCGGTCCGGGCTCGAGATGCGGGGCCTCGGGCTCCACCGACCGGGCCACCCAGCCCTCGGGAAGGATGCGGCGGCCCTCCCGCATCCCGTCCTCCAGGTAGAGGAGGCCGAACCGCGCCCAGTCCCTGAGGACGGCGTTGAGGCAGCAGAAACCGATCTCGTCGCCGCTTCGGTCCGTGTTCCAGAAGGCATCCGACTCCATCCCGGCGGGCCGCCAGATCCGGGACTCCAGGTACCGTGCGGGTGACATGCCGGTGGCCCGGGCCAGGACGTGGGCCAGGACCCCCGTGTCCGACGAGGCATACTCGTTGTAGACCCCCGGCTCCCGGATCCGCTCCAGCCCGGCGTAGTAGGACAGCATGGGCTCGCCGAGGGCCATGGACCGAACGAAGATCCAGTTGATGTCCGAGAAACTGCTCGTGTAGCCCTCGTCGAAGTCCACGCCGGAGGACATGGTCAGGAGGTGCCGAATCGGCACCTCGTCATAGCCGGACCCGGCCAGTTCCGGCACGTACCGGGTCACCGGGTCGTCCAGGCTCTCGATGCCCCCCTCGGCCAGCGCGATTCCCACCAGCGCCGACACGACGGACTTGGCCACGGACCAGGAGGTGGCGGGAGATGCCTCGCTCCACCCGGACCCGTACGCCTCGTGCACCAGGGTGTCGGCGCGGAGCACCACCAGCCCCGTGGTCTCGGTGCGGACCAGGAAGGCCTCGGTCTCCCGCTCCTCGCCGGCGAAGATGTAGCGCGCCGGAAGCGGCCGCGCATCGAAAACGAGTTCCCGGACGTCCGCGCCGGCCTGGACCGGAACGCTGGGGAAGACCCGGTCCATGGCCTGGAAGTGCTCGGTCCGGTGCCCGTCCGCGAAGAGGGTGAACGCCGGGCCCCAGTCCGTGGTCAGGAGGTAGCGGTACCCGCCGTAGAGGAGGAGGCTCACCAGGGCCACGGCCAGGATCCCCCATCGGATGCCTCGAGGGATCCCCGAGGGGCGCCGGGCGGGGGTGGGCTGGGGCGGTCGGCGCAGAGGTTCAGCCACGCGCGCCTCCCCGATCACGCCCCCCCACGAGGAAGAGCCCGATTCCCATGAAGATCGCCACGTCGGCAACGTTGAAGATGCCCGTGCGGAGCGGCCCGATCCCCACGTTCACGAAGTCCACCACCGCTCCACGGGTGACTCGGTCCACCCAGTTCGAGATCCCCCCCGCGAACAGGAAGGCTGCGCCCAGAAGCGAGAGGCCGACCCAGCGCCCGCGGAGCGCCAGAACGGCCAGCCCCGCAAGGAGCAGCCCGGTGCCGACGGCGAAGATCGCGGTTCGAACGCCGGGGGGCAGGCCGGAACCAATCCCCAGCAGACCCCCGGTGTTCTCGGCGTACCCGATCCGCACCATGTCCCCCAGGTAGGACCGCCACGGCGCGTCCGCAAGGTGAGTGACCGCAGCATGTTTCGTGACGCGGTCGCATCCGATGGTTGAAAGAATCGCCGCGGCGACGGCGGCCCTCGAGCCCGTTCTGATGCTCATGCGACCGCTCAGCGTTCGGGGGAATGACTTCGGAGGCCAGCGCCGAAAGAATGGCGTCGCGCTTCCCCGAGGGCCAGCCCCGGGCACCTCGTCCATGCCCGGGAGTCCCCGGTCGTTTGCGGGTGGAACGTTGTGCCTGCCCAAGGGTCGAGCGAGCCTGAATGGGTTCGACCACCCTCGGATCAACGCTTCGATCACGGGCGGCCGATGCCCCCCGGACCGCGAGGAGGACCATGTCCACCGCATCCACCGACCCCGTTCCCATCCGCCTGAACAGGACCGGGCCCCGAACCTGGCGGGCGGCGGGACTCCTGCTCGCCGCGGTTGTTTCCGGATGCGTCTCCGCGGAGACGCCTGCCGACACTTCGCCCGTGCCCCCAGAGCCCGAGGTCTTCGCCCCGGGGGTCATCTCGGACGACCGGGAGCAGTACCGCATCGCCTTCACCCCCTCAGGCGACACCGCGTATTTCGGGGCGGCCGACGGGTTCTTCCCCCAGACGCGGGACGCCACCATCTACCGGTCCATCCGGATCGGGGGCCAGTGGCAGTCGCCCGAGGTCGCCGCCTTTTCGGGCCGGAACGCCGACATCGATCCGTTCATCACGCCGGACGGGCGCCACCTGTACTTCTCCTCCATCCGCCCTGCCGAGGATGCCGGGGAAGATGCGCCGGAGGGCGGCGCGGGGGACGCGGACGGACCCGACGGACCGGCCAGGGTCGCCGACCTCTGGCGGGTGTCCAGGGAGGAGGGGGGATGGGGAAGCCCGGAGCGACTGGCGATCAGCACGCTCGGCGATGACCTCTACCCGAGCCTGGATGCCGACGGGAACCTGTACTTCGCGAATGCGGTCCCTCGCGGCGAGGGCCCCGATCACTGGCGGATCGTGGTGGCACGCGCCGCCCCCGACGGATGGACGGATCCGGAGCCCGTGCCGGGCGGCGTGAACTCCGAGGACGCGTGGGCCTTCAACCCCGCCGTCTCCCCGGACGGGCGGCAGATGGTGTTCACCCGCCTGAACCCCCTCGAGGCCCGGGCCACCGGGTTCGGGGAGCTGTACCGGAGCCGGCTCGACGACACGGGGGCGTGGACCGATGCGGTGAACCTCGGGTCGCCGGTCAACACCGGCATGGACGAGTACCATCCGTCTCTCTCCCCGGACGGCAGCACGCTCTACTTCGTTCGCCGCGACCCCTTTTCGGAGAACGCCAGCGGGAGCCTCTACCGGGTCGACGCACGGGTGCTCGAGCGGGCCGCGTCCGGCGGGGGATGAGCAGCGGGGGATGACCAGCGCTGCCGGCGGGGACCCCGTAGCCTCGCCCTGGTGGCATCATCTGGCTCGAACCCGCGGTGACGGGTAGACTTTTTCCATGGACCGTTCACCCCCCTTCGGACCGGTCCCCGAGGTTCACCGCTCACCTCTGGGGCTCTGGTCCCTGGCCCGCTGGCGCCCCCCGGACCTCGCACCCCACGTGGAGGAGATCTGGTTCTTCGAGGGAACGATGGCGCTCCGGCGCGAACGACATTACCCCCACGGGCAGCTCGACCTGATCCTCCACCTGGGTCCGCGCTACCGCCGGATCTCCGGCGCGGAACCTGGCCGCTTCTCGCGGGCGCCCGCTTCGGGACTCTTCCTTCGGCCCGACGTGATCGAGGCCCCCGAAGGACGGTCCGCGGCCCTGGGGATCCGGCTCCATCCTTCGGGCGCGGCACGGGTGTTCGGGATGCCCCTGGAAGCCCTCGCAGGCCGGGATGTTGAGCTGGCCGATCTCCTGTCGCCCTCGGAGGTGGAGGCGTTGCTGGAGCGATGCGCCGACACGGCCTCCCCTGTCCAGCGGATCAGGGTGGCTGCGGACTGGCTGCGTGGCCGCATCCTGTCGGGGCGCCCCCTCCCCCGCCCCATCGAGGCCGCGGTGGCGGAACTGCAGCGAAGCGGCGGACGCGCACCGCTCAGGGCATTGGCCGAGGCCGGACCCTGGTCCAGGAGCCGCTTCTCGGTCCGGTTCCGCGAGGAGGTGGGCGTACCCCCCGGGACCTTCGCCCGGATCCTCCGGTTTCACCGTGCCATGACGGAAATGGGGTCTGGGGGCCCCGAGGGATCCGGGAGGCGTCGAGGGGTCGGGAGTCTTCTCAGCCGCGTGGCTCATCAGGGCGGCTTCGCCGACCAGGCCCACTTCACCCGGGAGTTCCGGAGCTTCGCCGAAATGACGCCGACCGAGTGGCTCGCGCGGGTCAGGTTCCCCGAGACCACAAGTACGGCCGAGCGCGGGTGAACATTTCTTCAAGACCGCCGGGAACGCGCGACATACCTTGTCCGGAGTCGAGGGTGCAGCCCCCGATCGAACCTGTCCACCAGACCCCAGGAGAACCCGACCATGTCCAGCCCATCGGATCCCGCCCCCGAACCCACGGCCCCCTCCCCGGTGCCGGAGGGCTACCCCACGGTGATCCCGTACCTGGTCGTCCCGGACGGCGAGGGTCTCATCGAGTTCTTGGAAAAGGCCTTCGGGGCCACCTTGAACAGCCGCACGGACACCCCTTCCGGGCGGGTCATGCACGCCGAGATCTCCCTTGGCGGGTCCCGCATCATGCTCGGGGAGTCGAACGAGGAATGGCCCCCGACCCGGGCGATGATCCACCTCTACCTGCCGGATGTGGACGGGGTGTACCGCAGGGCCCTCGAGGCCGGCGCCACCTCGCTGCGCGAGCCGGAAACCATGTTCTACGGGGACCGCTCGGGAGGCGTCGAGGACGCCTCGGGCACCCAGTGGTGGATCGCGACCCGGGTGGAGGAGGTCTCGGCCGAGGAGATGGAACGTCGTCAGCGCGAGGGGTGGACGCCCGAAGAGGAGCGATAGCCCCGGCCTACCGGGCCGGGCCAAGGCGGACGACCACGTCGGACCAGCCTTCGCCATACGAGCTGGCAAGGCTCAGGGGAACCCCGTTCGGGAGGAAGGCGGCCGGAAGGCTCGCGTCCTCGACCAGGTGTGGGTCCGGGGCCGACGACTGAAGCGGGATGCGCAGGGCGATGGGCACATCGTCAGGTTTCAGGGACGGCCAGAGCCATAGACTCCCGTCCCGGTCGTACCGAAGGCTGGACCACCGCCTGGGCTCGGAAAACTCGACCTCGGACACTGGCAGGTTCCACTGCCGGGCAGAGGCAAGGAACGCCTCGTACCTGGCTTGCTGGATGCCGAGGAGTTCCCGGTCCGAATAGGGGTGCCCGTGGAGCTGCAGCGAGCGCATCGCTCCCGACTGGAGATGGAGGACCACCAGCTCCGCGGATGACCCGTCGGACAGGATCCCGCACTCCCCGGCGACATCCCAGAGGGGCATGGGCAGGAAACTTCCCCCGCCCCAGGAGCTGCCACGAACTCGGGCGAGCGGCGTGAGCGCGATCCCGCCCACGGGTTCGAGACTGCCCTCCACCCACCGGTGGAGCTTGAGTCTTCGATCCGGTGACTGCAGGTTCTGTTCGATGATGCCCACGAAGTGTGCTTCCGAGTTCGACCGCAGCCCCACGGTGCTCATGGGGTGCAGTCCCGCAACCCGGACCGAGTGGAGCGGGTGCCCGGCGAGGTCGAACTCCAGGAAACGGACCCTGTCGAAGACCAGGAACGACTCTTCGGACACCGACACGTGTTCCACCGCGATCATCACCGGCGGCGCCGAAAGGAACTCTCCCGGGCCGGAACCGGTTCTCCCGAACTCCACGAGCACGCCGGTGTGGTCCAGCCCCACCACCCGCGCCGACATGTCGTTGTAGACGGCGATCATCCCGCCTGGACTGGTGGCAACGGACGCGATCCTGCCATCCTCCAGTCGCAGGATCGTGTCCGGAGCGGCGTGGGGCGGCGCGGGGGACGAAGCGCCCCGGATCCCGTCGTCGTCCAGCCCGCAGAATCCGGCAACCCAGTCGCCCCGCTCGGCGGAGAACTCCACCGTCTCCCCCGGGCCACGGACATCGCATCCCGGGAGTGCGCCCAGCAGCAGCGAGAGGCCGACCCAGCGCATCAGGGAGCCAGGCCCGTTCCAGGTTTCGCCGGAGGGGATCAGCGGCCGGGGCTCTCAGGCGGCACGGTGCCGGGCCTCCAGCAAGGCATTCTGGCGCCATGCGAGGGCAGCAAATACCAGGACAAAGAGAAGGGCTCTCCCCGGCGAGGACCAGAAGGAACTCTCCGGGAGCATCGTGATCGCCAGCAGAAGCATCACGGGGACGGCGCCAGCGTGTCGCATGCGGCCTACAGCTTCCGAAGGGTCCACGGGCTGCCGGGGCTTCAGCTCCATCCAGACCCCGATGGCCAGAAGTAACAGGGCGAGATCCACCAGCAGCGTATCGCTTGCGAGCAGCGTATCGATTGTCAGCATTGCGCCCTGCCCATCAAGCCCCCTGCGCGCAGCCGCGCCTCATGGCCCGGGAACGATCCCGGAGGCCAGGTCCGGGAAACGGATCGCCCGAGGTCTCTCCATCGGGTCCCCCGAGCACATTCGCCCCCGCGTCGAGGCTGCGCAAGAAGCCCGGAGCCGGGGCGGTCCGCAGGCCGCCGGGCAGGCCCGCACCCGTGCCCCCGGCCGCTCGAGGCCGCCGACACCGGGCCTGCATCCGCCCGCGCGCACCCTCTTCCCGCGCCCTCGCATCGCCTCGCACCCTCACGCCTCTCCGGAAGACGCTTTCTCGACCTCGTACTCGAGGAGCACCATTCCGCCGGGGTACGACCGGCTGCCTGCCAGCCGAAGCCGGCGTCGCACGGCCGGGGTCGGGAGGAAGGGCACGCCGCCGCCCAGCAGGATCGGGATGATGGCAGGCTCCACCGTGTCGACCAGGTCCCAGGCAAGGAGCGCGGAAAACAGCGCCCCCCCGCCGTAGAGCCAGATGTCGTCGCCGGGCTCCGCCCGGAGGTGGCGGATGTAGGCCTCGAGGCCGTCGCCCACGACTTCGATATCGGGGTGGTCTTCGGCCCGGAGTGTCCTGGACGCAACGATGATCCCCTTCCCCCGGAAACTCTCCCCGGATGCCTGCACGATCTCGTACGTGCGGCGGCCCATGAGGAGCGTATCGAACTGGGCATAGAGGGCGTCGAAATCGAAGTGCGGCTCGGGCGGAATCCAGTCGAAGTCGTCGTCCGGGCCCGCAATGAAGCCGTCCAGGCTGCAGGCGACCTGGTAGCGGATGCGCCTCATGCGTCTCGTCTCCGTGGCCGGGTCATGTGTACCCTGTCATTCGCCGTTCCGCTCTACCGGGATGTCGAAGTGGAGCACCTCCTCCCGGGTGCCCAGCCTGCTGTAGAGCGCGATGGCGGCCTGGTCCTCGGATCCGGTGTCGGCCTGAACAAGGATGACCCACGCCCCGCGGGCGGCGGCCACCCCCCGGAGCTCTTGGATCAGCCCGGTGGCCACCCCCTGGCGCCGGTACGCCTCCAGGACCGCCAGGTCGTACAGGTAGATCTCGCTTCGCTCCTGCTCGAACTTCCTGAGCTCGTAGGCGGCAATGCCGCCCACGACGGCACCGGCCGCCTCGGCCACGATGGCAATGAAGGTGTCGCTCCCGAGGAGCCCGCGCAGGTAGCCCGCGCCCGGCCGGCTGGATGCGTACGTCTCGGGCTCGCCGAACGCCTCGCCGAAGACGCCCAGGAGCTGGTCCATGGCGGACAGGTCATCCGGGCCAAGCTGTCGAAAGACCGGTCGATTCGGCATGGTCGGAGCTCCTCCGTGACGCTGCGGGATTCGGATCGCCCCGAGGGGTACCTGTTTGCATTCACGCGCATGAAAGCAAACATGGGCATGGGTTCGCGACCGTCGACCTCGTCCTTACGGTCTTCGATTAACCCCTCCGAATGCGGCGATTTTCTCCTCCAGCGGGGATGCGGATGACGGCTGCAGAATGGAGCGGATCGGGAGCGGGCGCAAGCGGGGGAACGAGAATCCCCGGAGGGACTCCGCCGGTGAAACGGACTTCGCCGCAGCCCGGTGTAACGATCCGGAAACACGACGATTGACAGCGGTCCCGGCAGCATGCATTAGACAGTTCAGGGTGCGCGGATCTTCCCGGCATCCCAGGCCTGTCAGGACAGGCCGGCCACACCGGTCACGCCGCTTCCCCGCATGCAGATGGGGGCCGCCCCGTTCCGTCTGTGACAACCCGGCGGTCTTGAACAGGAATCCACCTCATGCAAGCGAGGACATGTGCGATTCCAAGCACGCTGGTTCCCGGGGCTCCTGCTCCTGGGGATCATGGCCCTGCCTTCGGAAGGCGTGGCTCAGGACCGGAGGATCACCGGGCAGGTAACCCGCGCCGAAACCGGCGAGCCGCTCCCCGGTGTCATGATTGCGGTGGTCGGACCCGGTCGATACGCCCCCGTGCTCTCGGGGGCCGATGGGCGCTTCAGCGTTGCGGTGCCCCTCGGTGACGCCCGCCTCCGGTTTTCCTCCTTCACCTTCGTAACCCAGGAGATCGACGTACCCGCAACCCAGTCGGTGGTCAACGCTGCGCTGACGCAGGACGTGTTCCGGCTCGGTGAACTCGTCGTCACCGGGCAGGCCACCACCATCGATCGCCGGAGTGCGACCACCTCCATCGCCTACGTGTCCGGCGAGGAACTGTCGAAGGTCTCGGCCCCCTCGATCCTGAACGCCCTCACCGGAAAGATTTCCGGCGTGAACCTGCAGGCGAATTCCGGCGCGCCCGGGGGCGGCATGCAGATCCAGGTGCGGGGAAACAGCACCCTCCTGGGGGGCTTCGATCCCCTCTTCGTGGTGGACGGCGTCATCTTCTCGAACGCCAGCATCCCCAGCGGACGCGGGTTCGCCAATGCGGCGGCCAGTCCGTCGCTCGAGGCTGATGCCGTGAACCGGATCGCCGACCTGAATCCCGCCGACATCGCCAGCATCGAGATCCTGAAGGGCGCCGCCGCCTCGTCCATCTACGGTTCCAAGGCCTCCAACGGCGTCGTCGTGATCACGACGAACCGGGGCCAGGGTGGCGCGACCCGGGTGAACCTCACGCAGCGGCTCGGCGTCAACGCACCCTCCCGGATCCTCGAGCTCAGGCGATGGACCGCCGACTCCGCGGTGGTGCGCTACGGCGAGGCTGCCTCCGCGTTCTTCCAGGGGAATCAGAACCCCTACTTCAACCATTATGAAAAGGTCTACGACCAGCGGGGCCTCTCCCACGAGACGCTGGGTAGCGTGAGCGGGGGTTCGGCCACCACCCGGTATTTCGTCTCCGGACAGCTGAAGCAGGACGACGGAACGGAGCGCGGCACCTTCGCCGGCCAGCAGGCCCTCCGCCTGAACCTGGACCAGGAGCTGGAGGGGGGAATCGACCTGCGCTTCTCCTCCGCCTTCAACCGGTCGGAGAACGCCCGGGGGTGGAACAACAACTGCAACAACTACGGGTGCCACGGCTACGCCATCGCGTACATTCCGAGTTTCGTGGACCTGAGCCGGAAGAACGACGACGGCTCCTACCCCCGGCCCACGGTAGGCGTGCAGTCCAACCCCCTTCAGCTCACCGAACTCGGAGTGAACGGCGAGGAGACCTACCGCTTCACCGGCGGCATCACGGCCGGGTGGGACGCCATGGCCCGGGACAACCAGCAGCTGAGGCTGGTGGCCGGCCTGGGGCTCGACGTCTTCGACCAGCGCAACAACGTCTGGACCCCGAACGAACTCTTCTTCGAGCAGGTGCAGGCACTCCCGGGCGAATCCATCGAGAGCGGGGGGCGGAGCCAGTTCTACAACTGGAACCTGAACGCCGTCCACGACTGGACCGGAAGCTTCCTTTCCGCATCCACCTCCATCGGCATGCAGTACGAGGACCGCAGGCTCAACACCTTCCAGATCCGCACGCAGAACCTGCTCCCGGGGCAGCGGAACGTGAACCAGGGGACGCTCACCACCGCGGGCGAGGCCCTGACGGAGGAGCGGACCATCGCCTTCTACGGGCAGGAAACCCTTCGACTCCTGGATGACCGGCTCCTCGTCGTGGGCGGGCTGCGGGCAGAGCGAAGCAGCGTGAACGGAGACCCCGAGGCCTACTTCATCTTCCCCAAGGCCTCGGCCTCCTACCGTTTCCCCGAACTCCTCGGAGCGGGTACCGAAGTCAAGCTCCGGGCCGCCTACGGCGAGACCGGCAACCAGCCCCTCTTCGGGCAGAAGTTCACGAACCTCGGCACCCCGCAGCTCGGGGGCCAGCAGGGGATCACGGTTTCCACCACGGCAGGCTTTGCCGGGGTTGAGCCGGAGCGCCTGAAGGAGTGGGAAGGCGGCGTGGATGGCGAGATGGTGGGGGGGCGACTCACCTGGGACCTGTCCGGGTTCACCCGGACCACGTCCAACCTGCTTCTCCAGCGGGTCCCGGCGCCGTCGTCCGGCTTCACCACGGAAATCTTCAACGGCGGCGAGATCCGGAACCAGGGGATCGAGGTGGGCGTCGGCTACTCGCCCATTCTCACACCCCAGTTCAGCTGGATCACCCGGGGCACCTTCACCCGCTACACCAGCGAGGTGCTGGACCTGGCCGGGCTCCCCCCCTTCTTCCCCGCAGCGTCGGGTTTCGGGAACCTGGGCCGGACCCGGATCGAAGTCGGCAAGCCGATCACGCAGCTCATCGGCTTCAGCCTGAACGAGGACGGCACGCGCAGCGCATCCCTCGAGGAGCTCGGCAACACCGCGCCGGACTTCCGGATGGGCTTCGTCAACGAGGTGAACTGGCGGCGGCTCGACATGGGCGCCGTCGTGGACTGGCAGAAGGGCGGAAGCGTCATCAACCTCACCCAGTACCTGCAGGACGACGGCCGGAACTCGAGGGACTGGGGGTCGCCGGAGTGGGCGGCCCGGTACCAGGGGTACCTGCGGGGGGCCATCGCACCCTACATCGAGGATGCCAGCTTCGTGAAGGTCCGGGAGCTCTACCTGAACGCCCAGGTGCCCACGCGGTACGCCGAGTTCGTGGGGCTCGGGGTGCAGAACCTGAGCGTCGGGCTTTCCGCCCGAAACCTCTTCACCTGGCAGAACTACACGGGACTCGATCCCGAGGTGGCGAACTTCGGAGCCGCCGCGGTCCGAAACAACCTGGACATTGCTCCGTACCCGCCCACCCGCAGCTTCTTCTTCAACGTCTCCGTGGGGTTCTGACCATGATCGACTCGAGCCAGGCCCGCTCTCACGGGTCGCGTGGCGGTCGCACCCGGATTCGGGTGGCACTCGCCTCCGTTCTCGTCCTCGCTGCCTGCGGGGACCTCGACATCCTCAATACCAACGCCCCCACGGTGGAGACCCTCACCGGGTCGCCGACGCGGGACGTGCTTGCAAGGGCAGCGACCGGGATCTTCGCCCAGACCTTCAGCGACGTGGGCACCGAGATCCAGTTCTACGCCCTGTACGGCCGGGAGGGCTACAACCTCCTGGGCAACGACCCCCGGGAGACGGGGGAGCAGATCCGCGGACCCCAGGACCCGACCGGGCGCAATTCCGGGATCTGGACCGGCCCCTACGCGGCCATCCGCACGATCAACACCTACCTGGCGGCGCTCCCCAATGCCACCGGGATGACCGAGGCCGACCGGCGCGCCTCGGCAGGCTTCGCGAAGACCATGAAGGCCTGGCACATTCACCGCCTGGCCGTGCGCACCGGGGCCCTCGGCATTGCCATCGACGTGGACCGCCCCATCACGGACGACCCGGCGCCCTTCGTGAGCTTCGATGCGGCCATGGCGGCGGCGTCCGCCCTGATGGACGATGCCCTGGTCGACCTCCAGGCGGGGGGGGCGACCTTCCCGTTCTCGGTGCCGCCGGGGTACACGGGCTTCAACACCCCGGTCACCTTCTCCCAGTTCAACCGCGCGCTGGCCGCGAAGATCCTCGTGCACCGGGCGACCTTTGTCGGGTGCCAGACCTGCTGGGGCCAGGCGGCCACGGCGCTGGGGGGCTCGTTCGTGACCTCGGCGGGACTGCCGGCATCCCTCGCAACCGGGGTGTACTACGGGTATTCCTCCTCGGCAGGGGAGCCGGCGAACCCGGTGGCGGAGCCGCTCAGCAACGACCGCCTCTGGGTGCATCCGTCGATCATGTCGGGGGCCCAGATCCAGACCGGTGGCCAGCCGGATCTGAGGCTGACCCGGAAGGTGGCGCCGGCGGGTCGGAGCAAGAACCTGAACGACCTGGTGGGGACCCACAAGCCCATCCTCTACAACAACGCCGCGAACCCGGCGGTGGCCAACCTGGGGGCGGCAATTCCCTGGATCAGCAACGAGGAGCTGCTCCTGCTCCGGGCCGAGATCCGCTGGAACACCGGGCAGCGGGGGGGAGCGGTAGAGGACCTGAACCTGATCCGCACGAACGCCGGAGGGCTGTCGGTTTCGGCCCTCACCGCCGCCAGCAGCGACAACGCGTTCGTCACCGAACTCCTCTACAACCGGCTCTATTCCCTCCTCTGGTCGCAGGGGACCCGGTGGATCGATGCCCGTCGCTACGGGAGGCTCCAGAGTCTTCCTGTTGACCGCGCCGGGGATTCGGTTTTCGAGAACATGCTGATTCCCGCCAACGAGTGCGCGGCCCGGGGGCTCACGGCCCCCTGCACGATCCTGTAGCAGGTGGGCAGGGTGATGTCCCGCGAACCCGTGGGTTGACGGGAACGGAAGGACAGCAGGACGGCAGGACGGCAGGACGAAGGGTCGGCGGGGCGGTTCAGGCGAACCGCTTCGCCGGCCCTTCCGCGTTTCGGCTGCCCGGGATGCCCGCGTTTCCGGGCAGCACCTTTTCCCGGCGTGCGGGGGAGGTGAGTTTGTCTGCCGGGGAGAGGGAGTCGGGCGCGGTTCCCTGCGGCCGCTGGACGGGCCCCCGTTCCACACACGTCGACCACGTCACACACGTCCAGCGCGCGATTCCATGAGCCTCGCCGAGATCCTCGCCACCAACCTCCTGTCCCCGGTGGTCCTCGCCTTTGTCCTGGGGGCCGCCGCCACCCTGGTCAGAAGTGACCTCGAGTTCCCCGAGCCCCTCTACCAGGGGCTCTCCATCTACCTGCTCCTCGCCATCGGGCTCAAGGGCGGAACGGCGCTGGCCGTCACCCCCCTGGCGGAGGTGGTCGCCCCGGCAGCAATGACCCTCCTCCTGGGTGCGCTGACCCCGCTCACGGCCTTCGCGGCCCTGCGCTACCTCGGGCGCATGGACCGTGTGAACGCCGGCGCACTCGCAGCTCACTTCGGCTCCGTTTCGGCCGTGACATTCCTCGCCGCACTGGCCTTCGCGGAGGCCACGGGGGTTCCGGCAGAGGGGTTCATGCCGGCCCTCGTCGCACTCCTTGAAATCCCGGCCATCGTCATCGGGATCCTGCTGGCCAAGGCCGGGGGCGAGACCGGTGGGGCCAGGGTTCGGGATTCGGGGCCAGGGGGGCGGGGCTCGGTCTGGGGGCCCCTGCTCCACGAGGTGCTCACGGGGCGGAGCATCGTGCTCCTCGTGGGGGGGCTGATCGTGGGATGGGCGGCGGGCCCGGTGCGGATGGCGCAGGTCGACCCCTTCTTCGTGGGGATCTTTCCCGGCCTCCTGACCCTCTTCCTGCTGGAGATGGGGCTCGTGGCCGCCCGCCGGCTGCGGGACATTCGGGCAGCGGGGCTCCAGCTCCTCTTCTTCGGCATCGCGCTCCCCATCGTGCACGGGGTCCTGGGCGTCTGGGGAGGCACCGTGGCGGGACTTTCCGTGGGAGGGGCCGGCGTCTTCGGTACGATGGTGGCCTCTGCATCCTATATTGCCGCACCTGCGGCCATTCGGGTGGCCCTTCCCGCTGCCAAGCCGTCCCTCTACCTGACGACCGCGCTGGGGATCACCTTCCCCTTCAACCTGGTCCTGGGGATCCCCCTGTTCTTCGCCCTCGCCCAACTTCTCGGAGGATGACATGGCGTTCGAATCCGAAGCTCCCGATGCTCCCCGGCAGCATGGGCCGGGCTCGTCGCAGTCCGAGTCGCCCCCACGCTCGCCCATGACCCTCGTGACCATCGTCGCCGAGCGAATCCTCCGGGACCGGGTCCTCGAGGGGATCCGGAAGGCCGGCTCCCGGGGCTTCACCCTCACCGACGTGACGGGCGAGGGGTCACGGCTGATTCATGCCCACGAGTGGGAGGGGCCCAGCGTCAAGGTCGAAACGCTGGTCTCGCCGGAGGTGGCGGAGCGCATCGTGGCCATGGTGGCCGAACGGTACTTCGAACACCATGCGGTGATCGTGTACACGGCCGAGGTCCAGGTCGTGCGAGCGAGGCGCTTCCTCCCGGAATCCGACACGCCGCGGGACAAGGACAGGGAGACGCTGGACCCCTGACCGACGAGACCCTGGCTACGGGTGGCAGACGGGCGCCACGCCGAAGGCTCGCCTCGCCTCCGTTTCATGGTATATTCGATGAATGCGCGGCGGTGTCCCCGGTGGTTCCGCCCCAGCACCTCCGGCCCGGTTCTCCTCGATGCTCCTTCCCCGATCCCGGCTTCGGCTTCCGGCCTCCCTGGCCGCGCTTCTTCTCGTCCTGGTCGGGGCGGGAGACGGCATCGGGTTTCACATGTGCATGCACGAGGCCGCGGGACACGCGGCAGCGGGGCATGAATCAACGGGGCACGGCACCGATCCGGCGGGGCACGGTTCCCACGCCGCCCAGGACCATGCGAAGGACCATCATGGCCACGAGGCGCCCGGCCACCACGCCGGCCACCACGCCGGGGAGCACGCCGCCGGGTCCGGATCCGCCCCCGGTGCCACCGGCGACCACAGCCCCGATCCGTCGGACCCCTGCGCGGCTCTTTGCCTTTTTCTCTGCGCACTCACCGCGGGCTCGCATCTTCCCGAGGGCGGGTCGGGTGCCCCGCCCGAGGCCTCACCCCCTCAGGGTGATCTGGCCCTCTCCCAGGCCGCCGCGGCCACGGTTCCCCGCCCCACCGCCCTCCCCCACTTCCTGCCCTTCGCGCAGGCTCCTCCCGTTTCAGGCTGAATGACTGAAGGGGCACGGTCCTCGATGACCTGCCCGCCTGCTCGTCCGCCGGCCGGCTCCTCGTGGGGGCCGGCCCGCCCAGTCGCTTGCCGCGACCACGCTCCCCCAGGCTCCGCCTGTCGGGACCGTGCGTTGCCTACCTGAACGGGAGTCTTTCATGAATCCGTTGAATCCATCGGAATCCGGCCGTCGCCCCGGGTGTGGGCGTCCCACCCCCCCTGTGGGCCCCCCGCGCTTCACCCGCCCGCTTCTCTTTCTGTCCCGGCTGCTGCTCGTCGTGGCCCTGCTTTTCGGATCCTGGGCCACGCCCGCCGCTGCCCAGGGCACGCAGGGCGCCGGCGAGGTGCAGGTCACGGTCCGGGCCGCAGACGGCACCCCCCTTTCCGGCGTCACTGTCCGGGTCGACGGCACGACCCTGGGCGGATTCACCGACGCCGCGGGGGTCGTGCGACTCGCCGGCGTCCCCACCGGAGAGCAGGTCATCCGAGTGGAGCGTCCGGGCTACCGCACCCAGCTTCAGCGGGCAACGGTCCAGGCAGGAGCCTCCGTCCGTGTCGCGGTCGTCCTCCAGGTGGCGCCCATGGAGCTCGGGGGGATCCAGGTCTCGGTCCTCCGCCCCGACCTGCGGCCCGAGATCCGGCTCGACGAGGCGCGGATCGAGGAGACGCAGACGCACGACATCGGTGGACTGCTCCGCACCCTTCCGGGGCTGGACGCCATCCGCCGGGGCGGCCTCGGCCTCGATCCCGTGATCCGCGGCCTCCGCGACACGCAGGTGGGGGCGTATGTGGACGGGATGCGAACCCTCCCCGGGGGTCCGGGGGGAATGGATACCCCTCTCTCGCACGTCGACCCCAGCGCGGTCCGGGGCATGGAGGTCGTGAAGGGCCCCTACGCCCTGACCTGGGGGGCCGGGAACATGAGCGCGATCCGCATCGAGACCCACCCCCTGCCGGGGCGGGATGCCACGCCCCTCACCGGCCGCATTCTCATGGGCTACAACACCAACCTCGAGGCGCTGGAAATGGGCCTCGAGCTCGCCGGCGCCGCGGACCCGGTGGCCTATACCCTCTCTGCCGCATGGCGGGATGCCGGCGACTACGTCTCGGGCGACGGGACGCCCACCGAGGCCTCCTTCGAGAGCGGCGAGATTCGGGGCCGGGTCGGAATCTTCGCATCCCAGGCTTCCACCGTCACCCTCTCGGGGTGGTACCAGGGCCAGCG
>REBP01000206.1 GCA_007692665.1 Gemmatimonadales bacterium
GGAACCCTCTTCCCGGAGCTGGTCTCCGGTGACCTGGCGCTTACGGCCAACTTCGTGGGCGGGGCCCGGACACCCGAACGCGCGTCCCTTCCCGACGACGAGATCCTGGCCATGGTCCAGGAGGAACTCGAGGCCCTCCTGGGCACCCGGGGGGCCCCCACGCTGTCCCGGGTCACGCGCTGGCCCGAGGCGATTCCCCAGTACGTGCATGGCCACGGAGTTCGACTGGCCGCGGTCGAGCGTCTCGAGGAACGGGCCCCCGGCCTCCGGCTGGTGGGGAACTGGCGCGGCGGGGTCAGCCTGGGAGCCGCCTGGTCCGGCGGGGTGGCCGCCGGGCGCGCCGCAGCGTCAGCGATGGGGGCCCTCGTCGGCGACTGAAGGGCGGGCTTCCATCGATCCACGGGCGAGGCAGGCGAGACCCCCGACCAGTTCGGGGTGGGCACCCACACAGGGCACCCGGAGGAAGCTCTTCCCGCCGGCCTCCAGGAACGTGTGCCGGGCCTCCACACCGATCTCTTCCAGCGTCTCCAGGCCCTCGGTGAGAAAGCCCGGCGTGAGTACGGCGACTCGCCCGATTCCCTGCCGGGCCAGGTTTGCCAGCGTCACGTCGGTGGCAGGGCGGAGCCAGGGCTCGGGGCCGAAGCGCGACTGGAAGGTGGTCGTGGCCCGGGTCGGATCCCAGGAGATCCGCTCGAGGAAGGCCCGGGTGGTACGGAGGCACCCGGCCCGGTACGTCCCACCCTCGCGCCGATCGTGTCGCACGGGGATCCCGTGGTACGAGAGGACGAGATGCTCGGGCTCCTCCTCCGCCTCGTCCAGTGCTTCCTCCCATCGGCCGACCAGCCCTTCCACGTAGCCCGGATCGTCGGGCTCGGGGTGGAGGACCTGCACCGCGTGGCCCTTGCCCTCCCGCACCACCTGCTCCACCAGGGCATCGAGGGTCCCGGTGGTGGACGAGGTCCTGTGCGGGAAGAGCGAGATCACCGTGACCGGACCCAGGGTCCGCGCTTCCCGGACCACCGAGGCCAGCCCCGGCGATCCATAGCGGTACGCCACCTCGACCCGTGTCTCCGGCCCCAGGGTCCCCTGCAGCTGGTCCCCCAGGCGCTGCGTTTCCACCCGCAGCGGGGGCCCGTCTTCCGACCAGATGGAGGCGTAGAGGCGCGCCACGCGTCGAGGCCGAGTCCGGAGAACCACCCGTTCAAGCACGGGTTTCCAGATCCATGCCGGCCAGTCCACCACGAGGGGATCACCGAGGAACTCGTGCAGAAAGCTGCGAACGGCATCAGCGGTGGGTGCCTCGGTCGTGCCGAGGTTGACCAGGATGACGGTAGAAGCCACGTCGGGACCGGGGGGAGGAAGAGGGAGAGGGGGGACGAACACGCAGGCTGATCTGGCAATTCCCGTGCCCCGGGTGGGTCGTACCGCGCGGCACGAGGAGGCCCGCGATTCCGGGCTCTTCAAGGGGGATGCGTGGGTGGTCCGACGCTGACGGCGACGCGACCGACTGGCCCGAATGGGGCGAAACGTCCGCCGGGGAGGACGATCCGTCCCCGCCCCCCCACGTCAGGGCACGTCAGGGGAGGTGCACACCCGGGTTCAGCGTGCCGGCCGGATCGAACCCCGCCCGAAAGCGCCGGAGCTCCTCCACCCCCTTCACCCCGAACTGGATCGGCAGCAACGCCAGCTTCAGGCGACCGATCCCGTGTTCGGCCGTCACCGATCCCCCCAGGCGTACCGCCTCCCGCGCCAGCCCCAGGTGGAGCGCCCGGGCCCTTGCGAGCTCGTCGACGGTCCGGGGAAGGAAGTTGAGGTGGAGATGGTTTTCGGCGGCGTGTCCGAAGAGAACCGAGGGCATCCCGGCCTCCTTCCTCGCGGCGGCATAGACCTGCCCCATCTGCGCCGCGGCCTCGTCGGGCACGGCGAGGTCCGTTCCCACCTTGTGGAGCTCGGGGACGGAGCGCCGCAGCCGGGCGACGCGAGCGTTCACCGCTTCGGGAACAGCGTGCCGGAGGTGCCGCATCCGCATCCGGTCGGCCGGCTCGAACCCGGCCCAGATGTCGTCGAGAGACCCGCCATGCCCGGAAAGGACCCGTTCCAGGCACTCGAATCCAGCCTCGACCTCCGCCTCGTCCTCGAAGGCCAGCTCCAGGAAGAAGGCAGCGCCGGCATGATCCGGAAACACGGGAATCTCGCCCCCTCGCCCTGCCCTGCGCTCCTCCCGAAGAAGGTCCAGGCTGGCGGGATCCAGGTACTCGATGGCCAGCACCGAGAACCCCTCCAGCTCCCGGATCGCCGGCACCAGGTCGGGAACGGAGGCCTCCGCGTGCACGAAACAGAAAAGCCCGACAATGAACTTCGGGGCCGGCGCGAGGGCCAGCTCCGCCTCCACCACGACGCCCAGGGTCCCCTCGGATCCGACGAAGGCGTCCACCAGGTCTCCTCCGGGCGCGATGTCGTACCCGGCGACGCAGCGAACCCGGGGCCGCTTCACCCGGGGAAGGCCGAGGAGCCCTCCGCCGGCCAGGGCATCCCAGCTCACCGCGTCGTCGGACGCGGTCACGTCGCCGCGGCGGAGCTCCACGAGGGTTCCGTCCGGCAGGACGACGCGGAGCGCCCGCACCCACGCCGAGGTGGCGCCGTAGTGGTAGCTTCGGCCGCCCGCCGCGTTGGTCGCCACGGTGCCCCCCACCGAGGCGGACCACTCCGTGGGATCCACCGGGTAGATCCAGCGTCCCCCCTCCACCTGTGCCAGCCAGCTTCTCACCTCGTCCAGCGAGACCCCGGCCTCCACCCGCAGGCCCGGGGCCTCTCCGGGGGGACCTGCAACCAGGCCGTGGATCCGCCGGAGGCGCTGCAGTGAGAGGACCCAGGAATCGCCCCCGGGTACCGCGCCCCCCGAGATCCCGGTTCGCGCCCCGCCGATGGAAAGGGTGGCCCCGCGTCCGGCAGCCTCGCTGACGATCCGGGCGACATCGTCTCCGGATCCCGGCAGGAAGGCCTTTCCGGCCGAGCCCCCGGAAAGATTGGATTCATCGCGCAGAAGGTCGGGAAAGCGTTCCCGGACCTCGCGGGGACTCGCGGCCTCCGGAGACGGCGGGGTACCCGGCCCCGTCAAGTGCCGGGAGAAAATCACCGCCCGCCGAAGCGGAGACCCGCTCCGACATACAGGCCGTACCCACCGTGAGGGGCCGATTCCCAGGATTCGGCCTCCCCCACCTCGGCGAGGGTCGAAAGTCCGAAGCCGTGACGCAGTCCGCCGGAGAGGATCAGAGGCCCGAACCCCATGGTGACACCCGCCCCGGCAATCCCGCCCACATCCACGGATTTCGTGCTGATGTCCTGCCGGTGGGTGCGGCGGGTGCGGCGGGTGCGGCGGGTGCGGCAGTGGGTGCGCATGAGGTGACGGGGACAGGGGGTGAAGGTGGCCGTCCGAAACCGGGAACGGGGGGCGGCGAAGCCTCGTTCCGGTACCCGGGGGCTGCGAGGCAGGATCCCCCGGGAGCCGGAAGCGCGCTACCGGGGAGAATCCGCCTGCTGAACCTCACCCCCCGCCGCCAGCTCCTGGTGGAGCCTCACGGTTGACGCCTCGGGATCGGCCTCGAGGGTTTCCCGCAGGAGCGTCCGCAGCCGGGTGAAGTGCTGGAGGGCCCGATCCCGGGACCCGTTTCCGGCCCAGGCGCGCATGAGCCCCCGGTGGCCCTCCTCGTTCAGCTCGTCCGCCGCCACCACCCGTCCCCACGCGTCCAGGGCCCCCGCCGGGTCGCCCGCCGCCTCTCGGGTCCGCGCCAGCAGCACCAGGCCGTCCACGTGGAGCCTGCGGTAGTGGTCCCGGGCATCCTCCAGCCACCGACCTCCGCCGGCACCGTCCAGCAGGAGCCCGCGGTAACGCGCGAGGGAAGCCTCGAGGCGTACCGGATCCACTGCGTCCCGCGCGCGCAGGAACTGGCGCATCTCCTCCTCGAAGATCTCCGCATCCCACTCGATCCCCCGCTCTCGCACCAGCCTGTAGCGCTCTCCCTCCAGCACCACCAGCGAGGGATCGCCCAGCCGCTTCCGCAGGTGGTGAAGCGTGACGTGGTAGGAGTTCTTGACCTGCGAGGACGTCGAATCGGGCCAGATCGCGTCGCCGATTTCCTGCCGGGTCACCCCGCGCGGGTTCAGCAGGAGGAGGACCAGCACCTCGCGCGGGCGGGCATAGCTCCATGCACCCGGCTCCACGGTGTCGCCTTCGAGTTCGAAGGTGCCCAGCGTGCGGATGCGGATCCTGCAGTGGCCTGCGGCCGGGGAGATGGCGGGTTGGGGGGCCGGAGCCGGCGCGGGCGCCACGGCCGGAGCGTGCAGCACAACCGGTTCGTGGACTTCATCTTGCGGACTCCTGGACACCTCCGTCCCGGCGGTGAGTGGAGAGACCATGGCGAGGGCCAGCGTCTCGTCCAGACCACCGTCCTCCCATCCCTCCAGGAGGTCATCCAGGACCGACTCCCACCGGGCCTTCGTTCCCTCGGCGAAGGCGGCCTCGAACGCCGCGGGGCCCGCCGCTTCCCGGAGCCGGGGTTCCACCCGCTCCAGGCGTGCTGCATCGGTGCCGAAAGGCTTGATCCCGATGCTCGACCGGATGCCGTGGGCCACGCCCAGCAGGCGCGCACCGGCCAGGGGCTCGCCCCGGAGGCCTGCGGCCTCGCCCATGAACGCGAACCCGCGGGCGATGAACATGTAGGAGTGTTCCTTCCTGAGTTCGGCAAGAGAGGCGACCACGAGTCGCTCCGCCCGTGCGTAGTCTCCCCGGTACGCCCACAGCAGGGACCAGTTCTGGAGCGTGGCCGCCAGGTCTGCGGGGCCGAAGGCGCGGGCGACCTCGATGGCCCGGGCGCTGAGCTGGTCCGCCCGGGGCCGGTCTCCCGTGGACTCGGCCGCCAATGCGCTCATGAGGAGCGAGAGCCGGTGACCCGACTCCTCGGGGTGCTCCTCGAACCAGGCGAGGGCACGGGCCGCATGGTCCACGACCCGGGGGTCGAGTACCTGGGCATAGCTCAGGGCCAGGTAGTTCTGTCCCATGGCCGCCCCGTACTCGTCGCCGGATTCGGCGGCCAGCCGCCCGGCTTCGTGGAGGAGTGCGCGTCCCTCCTCGACCCGCGTCGCCAGCGTGGACAGCGCGCCGGCGGCCAGGAGGAGGCGGCCCCGGCTTCGGTCCGGCACCGACGCATCCGAAATGGCCAGGGCGCCCTGGATCCAGCTCCCCGCCTCCTTCCAGAACCTGGTGTAGAACCAGAACCACCAGAGGCACCCGACCATGTCGACATGAAGGTCCGGCGCCCGCGATCGGGTCCAGGCCAGCGCCTCGCGCACGTTCTCGAGGTCGGCGAGGAGCCGGTTCACATGCTCCTGGCGGTCGGCCCGGGTCATGTGGGGCGCCGCGCGGGTCACTTCGGATGCGATGAACCGGGCGTGTCGATCCCGGATCTCGTCGGACTCGCCCGATTCCGCAAGGCGCATGGCACCGTACTGGCGGATCGTCTCGAGGGGGGCGTAGCGGACGACACCCTCGGCTTCCGTCGCCTGGAGAAGGGACCGGTCCACGAGGAGGGCCACCCGGTCAAGTACGTCGAGGGGGTCCTCGCCTTCCTCACGCCCCACGGCCGTCGCCCCGTCCAGCGTGAAGCCGCCCCGGAAGGCGCTGAGCCGCATCAGGAGCCGTCGGGCGGACTCCGGAAGCAGTTCGTGACTCCAGTCGATGGCGGCGCGGAGCGTGCGGTGCCGGGGAACGGCGCGGCGTCCGCCGGAGGAGAGCAGGGAAAAGACATCGTTCAGGCGGTCCCGGATCTGCTCCACGCTCAGGACCCGGACCCTCGCCGCAGCGAGCTCGATGGCGAGCGGGATGCCGTCGAGCCTCCGGCAGATCTCGGCGACGACGGGCGTGTTGTCCGGGGTGAGATCGAAGCCCCGCGACACGTCCCTGGCCCGGGCCACGAAGAGCTGCAGGGCTTCGGCCCGTGACATCGCTTCCGGGTCGGCGTCGGGATGGGGGGTCGAAAGACCCGGAACGAGCCATGCACGTTCACCGGTCACCCCCAGCGCCTCGCGGCTGGTGGCCAGGATCGACAGGCGGGGACGGGCCGAGAGAAACTGCTGCGCCGCGTCGGCGCACGCATCCACCAGGTGCTCGCAGTTGTCGAGCACGAGGAGCAGGGGGCCGTCGGAGAGGAAGGGGAGTGCGGCCTCGGCGCCGCCGCCCCTGAGTTCTTCCCGGATCCCCAGGGCGCGAACGATCTGCTGCGGAAGCATGGCGGGATCCGCCACCGCCGCGAGCTCCACCCAGCAGGTGGACGGTTCCCCGTGCTGCGTGCCGGACTCCGTGCCTGCTTCCCCCCCGGCTCCCGCGCGCCGCCGTGCCAGGACTTCGAGGGCGAGGCGGGTCTTGCCGCTCCCGCCGGCCCCGGTCAGCGTCAGGAGGCGGGTTTCGGAAAGGAGCTCGAGAAGTGCCTGGACCTCCCGCTCGCGGCCGATGAGCGGGGTCAGGGGAACGGGCAGCCCGGGAGCCGGGGGCGCGGAGGTAGCCATCGGGAGTCGGGGTGCCGGGGACCCGTCCTGTGCCCCCCGGATCGTGGGCGTCGGACGGGACGGTCAGACATGAGGCGAATGTATCACCGTCGCGCCCCGGAGTCAGCAGTTTTTTTTCGCTGCCCGACGGATGCCCACCTGGCCTCCCGGGAACGGGTCGAGACGACAAGGGGGGTGAGGAGCGCCGGACCGGCTTCCTCACCCCCCCATGACCCCGCAGGGCCTGCCCCACCCGTCATGCCGGGGGGGCGTGAATGCCTCGATGCGGGTGCGTCAGAAACGGGTGCGTCAGAAGGTGAGGCGGAACCCCGCCGTGAGTGCCCGACCGAACTGCTCGAGCTCATCCACCCTGGACACGACGCCCCGGTAGCGGCGCTGCAGCGAGTCCGTCAGGTTCGTGGCCTCGACGAAGAGCCCCACCCCCTGCGGCAGGTCGTAGTTCGCGGCGAAGTCCAGCACGCCGCGCCCCGAGATGTACAGGTGCAGGCGCTCGTCCTGGTTCAGCGAGTTCAGGTAGTCGGACTGGTAGTTGTACGAAAGACGCAGGTTCATGGGCCCACGGTCGAAGTAGCCCGCCATGTTGGCGGAGTGGGTGGCCTGGCTCGCCAGCGTCACCCACTCGCCGCCCACGGGGTTCCGGGCGCCGGACTGGGTGTAGGTGTAGTTCGTGATGACGCCCAGGTTTCCGAGCGCCCCGGGGAGGAAGTCCAGCGGACGGTCGAGGTTGAGTTCGAAGCCGTAGATCTCGCCCCGGTCCGAATTCCGTGCCTGGGAGATCCGGTACCCTTCGAGGCTCTGGTCGAGGAAGCGGTCCTCGGCGGTGCCGTCGCGGGTCACGTTGAAGACCACGTCGCTCAGCTGCTTGTAGAACACGCCGGCCGAGAAGACGCCCAGCGGAACGTAGTACTCGGTCATGAGGTCGAAACCCAGCGAGCGGGTCGGGAGGATGTCGGGGTTCGAGCCCGAGAAGCTGGGGACGGTGGCCTCCTCGTTGATGGACCCGCTGGGACGCATGTTCGACAGGCGCGGCCGGATGATCCCGGTGGTCACCGCAGCCCGCACGACCAGGTCCGGGTTCGGGCGGAAGTTGGCGTGGAGACTCGGGAAGAAGTTCGTGTAGTTCCTCCCCGTCGAGGCCTCCTCGAAGGTGGCCCAGCCGTCGCGGGTCACGAAGCCCTCGCCGGCGACGCGGGTGTGCTCCATCCGGAGGCCGCCCACCAGGCGCACGTTCCCGATGTCGGTGGTCTGCATCCCGTACAGGGCGAAGACGTCCTCGCTGAGCACCCAGTCGCTGGGATAGGACGAGGCGTTCACGAGCTCCATGTTCCGGGCCAGTGCGGCCTGCCCCTGGACGAGGTCATTTTCGAATCGAGGTCCGAAGTTGAAGCGGCCGAAGTTGTCGTTGACCCTGCTTCCGAGGAGGGACGAGAGCGTCGGCGTGGTCTGCTCCGACCGCGACCGGTAGAAGCGGTAGGTCCGATCGCGCTCCGCCAGGTCGGCCTTCACGCCCATCCGGAAGGTGGTCTGAAGCCCCGAGACCGTGGTGGGAATCGACAGGTTCGAGGCCAGGGACATCCGGTCGTCCCTCACCAGGTTTTCCCGGGAGTTGAACTCGTAGAAGCTGAAGCGCGTGGGGTCCTGGACGAGCGATCCGTTGTTCAGGACCGCGCCCGTTCCTGCTTCCACCGGGGTCCAGACGGGGAAGTCCGGGTTCGAATAGTCGTAGCGGAAGGAGCTCCGATTCGCGTTGGGGGTGCGGAACTCGGCGTAGATGCGCCCCGGCGGCACCTCGGATCGCCCGCGGGAGAAGGCGCCGGTGAAGTCCAGGTTTCCGAAGGAGAACTGATGAGCGCCCCCGCCGGAGAAGGACTGGGTGCGGGTCTGGGTGCGTCGGTCGTGGTAGCTCCACCGCGTTGTGAATTCCTCGGCCACGCCGGTCACCGAGTTGGATCCGGGAGCAAGGCTCCGGGCATCGCCCATGCGGAAGCTCAGGTTGTGCCGTTCCTCCGCATTGTCGAGAAAGGAGTGCGTGCCCGACAGGAAGAACGTCGTGCGCTCGGAGGGGACCCAGTCGAGGCGGGCCGAGTAGGCCGCACGGGTGCGAACGATGTCATAGGCCTTCGTGGCGACGGTGGTTGGGCGGAAATCGTTGGCCTCGTCGTTCCAGGTCCAGCCGTTCTCCACGTTGTCCAGCTGCCGGCCGATGCGGGAGCGGGATGCCGATACCAGGAGCCCCACGTTCCGGTCGGCGCCGAAGACTTCGCCCACCGAGATCGAGCCGTTGTAGTTCCCGACCTCGCCCAGCGCGCTGTAGCCGAAGGCGGGGGTGGCCTGGATGCGACGCTCACCGGCGGTCAGGGCCCCCTTGGTGCGGATGTTGACCCGCCCACCGATGGAGGAGGCGTCGATGTCGGGGGTCAGCGCCTTGGTGACCTCCACCGATCCGACCACGTCGGTGGTGAAGGCGTTCAGGTTCGCCTCGCGTCCCTCGGAGGCGGTGGGCATGGTCACGCCGTTGATGGAGACGCCCGAGAACTCCGGGGGGGCGCCGCGAATGTTCACGGCCACACCTTCGCCGCGGAAGCGCACGAGGGAGACGCCGGAGAGGCGGTTCAGCGCATCGGCCATGTTCAGGTCGGGAAAGCGCCCGATCCCGTCGGCCGAGACCACCGACACGATGTTGTCGGCGTTGCGCTGCTCGAGGAGCGCGAGTCCCTGTCCCTGGAGCGCGGCGGACACGGTTACGCCGTCGATCTCGATGGCGGCGGTGCGAAGGGTAACCTGGCGATGCGAGGCCTGGTCGGGCGTCACCTGGACCTGGATCTCCTCGAGCGTATGCCCGATGAGGGAGACCCGAAGGGTGTAGGTCCCGGCGGGGATCCCGCGAAAGGCGAAGTCCCCGGTGTTTCCGGTCATGGCGCCGGTGTTTCGCTCCACGAGCTGTACGGCGGCACCGGTGAGGGGGCGCTGATCGGGAGCGACCACCCGCCCGGTGATCGAGCCGGTGGGCGCCTGGAGCGCCTCGGCCAGGCCCGGAAGGGCGAGGAGCGGCAGGACTGCCGCCAGCGAAGTCAGGGCGAACTTCGCGGCTCGAACGGCGAAGGTGTGCATGGGGTCCTCTGGGGCGTGGGGTAGACGGGTCGTGCATGGATGCCGAGGGCCGGCATTCTGGAAGGCTCTGCAAGTTGGGCCCTCCCGGGGAGCATTCCGGGGCCGTTCCGGTATCGGGGAGGTAAAGGGATGCGGGACGGGGGGGTCACGGGGGGCCATCGCCCTCGCGCAGGGGGTCACCCGCGGACTCGGTTGCCGCAGGGACCGGGAGACCGCATCATTGCGCTGGTCGCCGCTGCACCCGCCGCCCCATCGCTCCGACCCGGGCCGCCCCATGACCCTGTTCCTCGTGATCGCCGCCGCCCTCTTCCTCGGGGGAGCCCTTCTCTTCAATCGGCTGGTGCGACTCCGAAACCAGGTGGAGGCGGCGTGGGCCGATATCGACGTCCAGCTCAACCGGAGGCACGACCTGGTGCCCCAGCTGGTGAACGCAGTCCGGGCCTATGCCGGTCACGAGCGCGCCACCCTGGAGGCCGTCACCGAACTCCGGGCTCAGGCGGTGGCCACCGACAGCCCTCGAAAGCTCGGGCTCGTGGAGTCTGCCCTCGAGCAGGCCCTGGCCCGCATTTTCGCGCTTCGGGAGTCGTATCCCGAGCTCAGGGCGAACGAGAACTTTGCCCAGCTCCAGCGCGACCTGGTGGAGGTCGAGGACCACCTCCAGTACGCCCGTCGGTTCTACAACGGCGCCGTCCGGGACCTGAACACCGCGGTCCAGCGGGTCCCCGATGTCGTCGTGGCCCGGGCCTTCGGGGTCCGGCAGGCCGAGTTCTTCCAGGCGGAAACGGAGGCCCGGAGCTCCGCTCGTTTGGAAATCGACCCGTGAGGGCCCTACGCACCTGGCTCCGTGGAGCCGTCCTCCATCTGGCCGCGGGGTGCCTGGTCGCGCCCGTGGCTCTGGCCGCGCAGGAGAGAATCCTTTCCTATGACAGCGAGGTGGAGATTCTCATTGACGGCGCCCTGCAGATCACCGAGCACATCAGGGTCCGGGCCGAGGGTCGGCACATCCGCCGGGGGATCTACCGCGACTTCCCCACCCGCTACCGGGATCGCCACGGGAACCGGGTCCGGGTGGGCTTCGAGATGGTGGACGTGGTGCGAGACGGCGAGCCGGAGGCGTGGTTCACCGAGCGGAGGCAGAACGGCATCCGCATCAACACCGGGGATGACGACCTCCTCCCGGTGCCGGCTGAGTACACCTTCACCCTCCGGTACCGGACCAGCCGGCAGCTTGGCTTCTTCGAGGAGCACGATGAGCTGTACTGGAACGCCATTGGTACCGGCTGGGATTTTCCCGTGGAGGCGGGAAGCGTGCGGCTTCAGCTTCCCTCGCCCGTGCCGATGGACGACATGGGGACGGACGGCTACACCGGACCGCAGGAGGGCGGGGGCACCGCCTTCGCCGCCGAGCTCCCCGAGCCCGGCGTCGCCGAGTTCCGGCTCACCGAGCCCCTCGAGGCCGGGGAAGGCCTCACCATTGTGCTCACCTTCCCGAAGGGGGTGGCCGAGGAGCCTTCGCGGATGCAGCGGGCGGGGTGGCTCCTGGCCGACAACCGGGGGGTGCTGGTGGCTCTCCTCGGGCTTCTCGGCCTCCTCCTGTACTGCGTTACCCGGTGGCGAGAGGTGGGGCGGGGTCCGCGGCCGGGGGTAATCATTCCCCGCTACCGCCCCCCGGAAGGTCACGGCCCGGCGGCCCTCCGGTATCTCCCCAGCCTCGGCGTATCGTACGACCCTCGCTGCTTCTCGGGGGACCTTCTTGCCCTCGCGGTGGCCGGGAGGCTCCGCATCGGGAGCCGGAAGAAGCTCCTGGGGGAAGACTGGTGGCTCGAACGGTCGACCCACGCCAGCGGAGCGGGTGAGCCCGAGACGGGGGACAGCGGTACCCTCGCCGACGTGCTCCCCGCCCAGGCGACCCTCCTCGAGAAGCTCTTTCCGGGTGGAAAGGACCGGCTTGACCTCACGAGTTGCAGCGCCTCGACGGTGTCGGCAGCACAGCTGGCCCACAGGAAGGTGCTGGATGCCGAGCTTCACCCCCGCTTCTTCCGGAAGAATGTCGGAAGGACGGCAACTGCGGCGGCCATCGGCGTGGGCGCGGCGATCCTAGCCCTGGCCGTGTCCGGCGGGGATGGCATTCCCTTCATCATGATCATCATCGTCGCCATGGTTCTGACCCTCCTCGTCTTCGCCCACCAGATTCGGGCGCCGACCACCGAGGGACGCAGCCTCATGGACGAGATCGAGGGGCTCAGGCTCTACCTTTCCGTGGCCGAGCGTGACGAACTGGCCGGCATGCCCGGACCAGACCAGCCACCGGCTCTGGACGCGGAACGCTACGAGTCCCTCCTCCCCTACGCCGTCGCCCTGGACGTGGAGGATGCCTGGACAAGGAAGTTCACCGCTGCCGCGGGGGCAGCTGCGGCCGCCGAGGTAAACAGGCGGACGGGCTGGTACGCGGGGCACGTCCCGGTGACGAACCTCGGGAACTTCACGAAGGCAATGGGCTCGACGCTCAGCTCGCAGATCGCCTCGTCGTCTTCCCCCCCGGGAAGCAGTTCGGGGGCAGGGGGGGGAGGGTCCTCGGGTGGTGGTGGTGGTGGTGGCGGCGGCGGCGGGCGCTGAAGTCACTCTTCCACCTGCCCACCTCCTCATCCACGCTTCCCGCTTCCCGCGGGAATGCCATGTTGCACGTACTCACCTCCGCGAGGCCGGATTTCCTCGCGGATCTTCCCGAACTCCGAGAAAGGAACCAGATGCGAATCGAAAAGAACGGGAACCGGGAGGACCGCATGATGCCTGCCATGGAACGACGGGATTTCCTCCGCAGCGCCGTCGTTGCGGCGACCGCCGGAATCCTGATCCCGGGAGAACTCGGGGCCTTCCTGCCCTCCACGGGCCGGGAACGGGCCATGGCAGCGGCCCGGGAGACCGGACTCGGCAACGCCGAATCCCCCGCCCTTCAGTTCCAGGCGTACCCGGGGGGCACCGGGGCACTCCTGGAGAAGCTCTGGAAGGAGTACGGCGGCGATCCCTTTGCCCGACACACCATCGAGCTCGAACCGTGGACCGGCACCGTGCCGACCGGCGAGGAGGAGATCGCCTTCCTCCCGGCGCACCGTCTCGGCGCCCTGATCCGGGGAGGTCATCTCTCCTCGGTGGAACTGACGGAACTCTACCTCGAGCGGCTGCGCCGGTACGATCCCCTGCTGCTCTTCGCGGTGAGCATCCTGGAAGGGCGGGCGCGGGAGGAGGCGCAGCAGGCGGACACCGACCTTCGGGCGGGCACCTGGCGGGGTCCCCTCCACGGCGTCCCGTACGGGATCAAGGACCTCTTCGCCGTGACCGGGACCCGAACGGCATGGGGCTCCGCCGACTTCGAGGGTCAGGTCATCGACATGGACTCGGAAGTCGTTGTTCGACTTAGGGATGCGGGTGCCGTTCTGGTCGCCAAGCTGGCCACTGGGGAATTCGCATTGGGGGACCAGTGGTTCCGCGGCCGGACGCTCAACCCCTGGAACCCCGGGGAGGGAGCGAGCGGTTCCTCGGCGGGGCCGGGCTCTGCCACGGCCGCCGGATGCGTCGGTTTCGCCATCGGGACGGAAACCCAGGGGTCCATCGTCTCTCCCGCCCGGCGAACCGGCCTCAGTGCGCTCCGGCCGACCTTCGGGCGTGTCAGTCGGCACGGTGGCATGGTCCTGTCCTGGAGCATGGACAAGCCCGGCCCCATGTGCCGCAGTGCCGAGGACTGCGCCCATGTCTTCAACGCGATCCACGGCTCCGACGAGAAGGATCCCTCAACGCTGACCACCCCCTTCAGGTTCGAGCGCGAACCCGATCTGTCCGAGATCACCATCGGGTACGGGGACGACGCCCCCGAGTCCTTCCTCGAGGCGCTCTCGGGCCTCGGTGCCCGCCTCCGGGCCATGCCCCCCCTCCCCTCCGGGAATTCGAACGCCATCGCGGTGGAAAGCGCGGCCGCCTTCGAATTCCACGTGGCTCCACATGGCGAACCCCAACCCGTCCCCGAGGGCCTGGACGCCGCCGAGGAGCGGCGGATGACAAGGTTCACCCGCGGCCGCGACATTTCCGGCGTGGACTACCTGCAGTCCCAGCGACAGCGCTACCGGATCATGCAGGAGATGGCCGAAGCGATGGAGGGATTCGACATGTACGTGAGCGGATCGGGCGACGTGGGACTCACGAACACGACGGGGCACCCCGCCGTCGTGCTTCCCTACGGGTTCGGGGTCCGGAACCCGGGGGAGGAAAGTCCGACCGAGATGCCGCTCACCACGACGCTTATCGGAAACCTCTTTGCCGACGACAGGCTCCTGAGCGTGGCGCATCTGTTCCAGTCCTCGACGGACTGGCACCGCCTGCACCCCGTGCTGGAGCAGGGGGACGGCTGAGGTCGGCTCGAAGGGGCTCGGGGACCCCGGCGGCGGGACTTCGCTCGATCGCGTGCGCCTCGTCGTGGGCCAGGATGGCCGCGGTCACAACTCACGGGCTGTCCTCGCGTCCCCTCGCCCCCCGGACGACCTCGGGCGTCACCGCCTCACCCGCCGCCAGTCGTTTCCGCACCGCCTCGAAGACCCGCGCATCGGAGGCTTTCCGCGCATCGTCGCGGCGGCGGGCGGATGCCAGGGGAAGGGCGAGCCTCCGGTTTCCCTCGAGGCGCGTCCGGTGCCGCTCCAGGAATGCCCAGTAGAGATCGGAAACGGGACAGCTGTCCTCGGGGTCCAGCGCGCAGGCACCGCAGAAATCGCTCATCTTCCGGATGTAGGGCGTGCCCGAGACGTAGGGCTTCGTGGTCATGAGATCCCCCACGGCGAAGGTCCCCATGGCGAGGACGTTGGGCTCCACCACCCAGTCGAAGGCGTCGGTGTAGGCAACCCAGAACCAGTCCGTGAGCGCCCGGGGATCCACGTCCAGGAGGGTGGCCAGGTTGGAGATGACCATCAACCGGGTGATGTGGTGCCCGTACCCCTCCTCCCAGACCCCCTCCACCACGTGGTCCAGGCAGTGGAGCCCCGACGGCGTCCCCCAGAACGCTTCGGGGAGGGCCTCCTTCGCCCCCAGGAAGGAGGGCGCGGCGCCCCCGTCCCGCTCCGGAACTTCCTCCCACCCCGGGATCTGCCGGAACCCGTCGGTGGCCCGGTGAACGTGGCGGACGAACTCCCTCCATCCCAGAAGCTGCCTCACGAATCCCTCCCGGCTGGCCAGCGAGATGTCCAGGGCCAGCACGTCTTCGAGAAGCCGCTGCGGGGTGATCCGCAGGAGGTTGAGGAGTCCCGACACGCGGGTGTGGAAGAGGGTCCGGGAATCCACCGACATCGCGTCCTCGAAGGGACCGAACCGGGGAAGGCAGGCCTCGAGGGCCCACTCCCAGAGCGCCTCGACATCCGGAAGGGTGGCCGGGAGCGCGTCCGGCTGAAGGACGCCGGGGTGGTTTCCGAAGCGTTCCTCCACCAGCGCCACCACCTCCTCCTTTACCGGGTCCAGGGGGAAGATGGGCAGGATGGCCGCCGGGGGATCCCCCTTCCAGGCCTCCCGGTTCTCGGCATCGAAGGAATATTTCCCCCCCTCGGGCTTTCCGTTCTCCATGAGAATGCCGGTGCGCTTCCGGACCTGGCGGTAGAAGGCATCCATGCGCCAGGGCGGCGACGGCCCCGCACCCTTTTCGAAGTCTTCCCGGGTGGTCAGCCACCCCTCGTGGGGAAGAATCTCCAGCCCTCCCTTCACCACCAGGGGAGCCAGGTCCGCGCGGAGTTCCCGCTCCGCGGCCTCCATCATGCGAAACGGGCCCCGCTCCCGAACCAGCGGGGCCAGGGCATCGGCGTACCCCCCGGGGCTCACCACGTGGTGGACCGAAACCCCCCGGGCCGCCTGCTCCAGCGCGAAATGGCGGAGGTTCGCCAGGAGAAGCGCGAGCTTCTGCCTGTGATACGGTCGACGGGCACCTTTCGAAGGGGACTCCACCACGACGATCCCCAGCTCCTCCGGTGCCTCCCGGGCGAGGGGCCCCACGGAATCCGAAAGCTGGTCATAGGGGACGAAGAGCCAGCGCCGACCGGCGGGATCGGTCTGGCGGCCTTCGAGTTCCCTGCGAAAGGCGGAGGACGACGAGGAAGATGACATCGGGGCCGCTACCCGATGACGGCCCGGTGGATCCCCGCGTTTCGCCCGGGCGGATCATTCCCTATCATGGTCCTCATGTTCGAACCTGCCCCGTCCCGCGTCCAGCGGGCCCTTTTCAAGATCATCTTCGAGGCCCGCACCCGGGCGGGCCGGATCTTCGACCTGGTCCTGATCCTGACCATCCTCGCCAGCGTGGTGGTCGTCCTGCTGGAATCGGTTCCGGGGTTGTCCCGACGGTGGGGCCAGGGCCTCCCCGGGCTCGAGTGGGCCTTCACCCTGCTCTTCACGGTGGAGTACCTGGTCCGACTCTGGGTGGTGAGGCGCCCGGGGACGTACGCCCGAAGCTTTTTCGGCATCGTGGATCTGCTGGCCATCCTCCCGACCTACCTGTCCATCTTCGTCCCCGGGGCCCAGGTGTTCCTGGTCATCCGGCTGGTCAGGCTCCTCCGGGTCTTCCACGTCTTCAACCTCGGGGGGTACCTGGGAGCGGCGGAGACACTCAGGTCCGCGCTTCGGGCAACCCGGTTCACCCTCGCCGTCTTCCTCACGGCACTTCTCGCCCTGGTCGTCTTCCTTGGCGCCCTCATGTACCTGGTCGAAGGGGCCGACTCCGGCTTCTCGAGCATTCCCGTGGGCATCTACTGGGCCGTGGTCACGGTCACCACCCTTGGATACGGAGACCTGGTTCCCGAGACACCGCTGGGTCGGGGGATCACCTCCGGGATCGTGCTCATCGGCTACTGGGCGCTGGCCGTTCCGGTGGCCATCGTTTCCGTGGAACTCTCGCGGGCCATGAACAGCCCCCGGGAGGAGGTCGGTGGAGAGGAGGCGGAGAGGCGGCGCTCTCCCGGAACGGACGCTCCTCCCTGCCCTGCCTGCGGAGCCGGGGACCACCAGGCCGATTCGCTGCACTGTCGGCGGTGCGGTGGGCGTCTTTCGTCGACGCCCCCCACCGAGGAAGCTCGAGATGGCGGCACACCCTCCTGAGCAGGGCGGCACTCTGCATTGCAAAGTACTTGACCTTCAGACGTCCGGAGGATAGAATCTCCGGCATGCAACCCGTGCACCCCCTGCGACCCCCTCCCCTGACGTCGGAACCCGTCGCCCTCGGCGACCGGGCCGTGGACGATCTGCGCTTCATCCGCCGGACCATGGAGCGGGGCGCAGCCTTCACGGCGGTCCCCGGGTGGGGTGGGGTGGGAATGGGGATCACCGGACTGCTCGCCGCGATTCTCGCAGCCTCCCGATCGACGCCCGAGGCCTGGCTCGCGACCTGGCTGGCCGCAGCCGTCGTGGCGGTGGGGATCGGGGGCTGGTCCATGCACGGGAAAGCCCGGAAGGCGGGACTTTCCCTCGTCTCCGGTTCGGGCCGGAAGGTCCTCACGGGCTTCCTTCCCCCGGCACTCGCCGGCGCCATCCTCACGGCAGCGCTGTACCGGGGGGATGCGATTCTTCTCATCCCCGGAACGTGGCTCCTCCTCTACGGTGTCGCGGTTGCGGCGGCCGGTACGTTTTCGGTGAAGGCCGTCCCGACGATGGGCGCGCTTTTCGTGCTGATGGGAGCCGTCGCCCTCCTCGCACCGGGAAGCTGGGGCGATGTCCTTCTCGCCGCCGGGTTCGGGGGCCTGCACGTTGTCTTCGGGGTCTACATTGCGAGGAAACATGGCGGCTGAGCATGCCCGCGCCACTAGTGACGGCGCAGCCCGTTCCCGCGGCCCGGAGACGGTCGTGGTCGACCTGTCCGAGGATCCGGTGACCAATCTTGCCGAACTCGACCAGCTCATCCACGGGCGGGTTCGCCTGGGGATCGCCAGTGCGCTCGCCGTGAACGAGAAGCTGAGCTTCACCGAACTCAGGGACATTCTCGAGACTTCGGACGGGAACCTGAGTGCCCATGCCCGACGCCTCGAGGAGGGCGGGTACCTCGCCTGCCGGAAATCCTTCGACGGAAGAATTCCCCTCACCGAGTACCGCCTGACCGACCGCGGACGCCGGGCACTGGAACGGTATCTGGACCACATGGAAGCCCTGATCCAGCGCGTTCGGGAGCCCTGAGCCGTTGCGGAGGGGGGAGCCCCGTAACCCCGGGAAGGCTGGCCAGAAGGCCGTGGAATGATCCCGCAGGACCACTCTTTTATTTTTGAGGTTTACTTTATGTTGCAAAGTACTTGTTCCTGCGATGTCATCAGTCCAGCAGCTCTCACGCCGGGGATGGGCTGACCGATGGGAATTCAAGCCGGGAACCGGAGGGCGCGGCCGGCTCCGCACGGGAGCCCCCCCCTTCCCCATCCCCACCGCGTCGTCATCGGTGCCGGCCTCCTCGTGGGCCTCGCCGGCAACATGGTGCTCCGGAGTCCTGCCGGGCCCGGCCTGGGCATGCTCCTCTTCTTCGTGGCGCTCGCCGTCGCCATCGCGGCGGCCTGCCGCGGGTTCGGCCGGCTGCCGAGTGGGGAGGCATGGTCGTGGATCGGGGCCGGAATCCTGCTCTCCTCAGTGTTCGTCTTCCGGGCCTCGCACGCACTCCAGACCTTCGCGTTCATTGCCGCATCCGCAGCCTTCGCCTTTCCCGCGCTCCGGGCCGGCGCGCCATGGATGCGGGGGAGCGGGGTGGTGGATCATCTGGAGGCGGCGGCCGGTGCGGCGGGGTACGCCGGCCTGGGTGCATTCCGGCTCGGCGCCGTTGCCCGTACCCTGCACGTGGGCCCGGGCGGCGTCCCACCCGCCACGTCGCCGACCGCCGGAACCTGGCCGAGTGATGTGCAGGGGCCGCGACCGGCCGTGCTCCCGGCCGTGTTGCGAGGCCTCCTCCTTTCGGCGCCGCTCCTCTTCGTCTTTGGTGCACTCTTCGTCTCGGCCGACCGCGCCTTCGCCGTGCTCGTCTCGGGTCTTCTGGGTACGGCCCTGGACGAATGGGCCTCCCACGTCGTGGTCACGTGCGTCGTGGCCTGGCTGGCGACGGGGTACCTGACCGGGTTCCTCACCGGAACCCGGGTACGCGACATCGTGGAGGTCAGATTCCGACGGCCCTCCCTGGGAATGGTCGAGATCGGCATTCCGCTGGGCCTCGTGAGCGCACTTTTCGCCGCCTTCGTCGCAGTCCAGTTCCGCTACCTCTTCGGGGGGGCCGGGCTGGTCGAGGTGACCACGGGACTCACCTACGCCGAATACGCCCGGGAGGGATTCGGCCAGCTGGCGCTGGCCTCGGCGCTGGTGATTCCCACGCTCCTGGTTTCGGACTGGCTCCTCGGGCGGCCGGGTCCCCGCGCCCGCGCCATCTTTGGCTCGATGGGAGCCCTGCAGCTCCTCCTGCTCTTCCTTGTCATCGTCTCGGCATTCCAGCGAGTGCGCGCCTACCAGGATGCGTACGGGCTGACCGAGCCCCGCTTCTACGGCGTGGCCTTCCTGGGTTGGCTGACGCTGGTCGGCGCCTGGTTCGGCGTCACGGTTCTGCGGGGCCGTCGGGAGCAGTTTGCCTTCCCCGCGCTCCTGTCCGCCTTCGTGCTGGTCATCGCGCTGTTCGCCGTCAACCCCGACGCCTGGATCGCCCGAGCGAACCTGGCGCGCAGCGAGTCAGCCCTCGTGTCCCCAACCCCGGGCTCCCCGGGCTTCGATGCCGACTACCTCGCCTCCCTCAGCGCGGATGCGGTCCCCACCCTCCTTGACGCCCTCCCACATCTGCCCTCCGACGCACAGTGCCGGCTCGCCGCCCACCTGCTGGAGCGGTGGGGAAACGGTGCGGCGTCCGACTGGCGCAGCTGGAACCTGGCCACCGCACGGGCCCGAGGCAGGGTGCGGGCGGAAGGATCGGAACTCCAGCGCCGGATCGGGATGGGGGGTGCCTGCGCCCGGACCCCCTGACGAGGTCACGGGTTGAATTCTTCGGACCCCCTCGCTCCCAGGCTCACTCTTCCAACCCCGGCGACGTCGCCATGAGGCCTCCCCTCCGGAAAACTCGCATCGTCCAGGGCAGCCGGCCTGCCGTCGTCGCGATGGTCGCGATGGTCGCCCTTTCGGGGTGCCGCGACGAGGAGGCGCGGATGGCGGAGGCCACCGTCCAGGAGGAGCGCGTGACCTCCGTCGCGGTTGTCGAAGTGGTCCCCCGGGATCTCTCGAGGGAAATCGAACTCTCCGGCTCCATCGAGCCCATTCGGGAGATCCGGGTGGCGGCAAGGATGGGCGGGATCGTCCGGGCGGCCCCCCACGAGGAGGGGGATCGTGTCACCGGGGGGCAGATCCTGGCCCGGTTCGACGTCTCCGAGGAAGAGGCCGAGCTCCGGAGGGCCCGGGCGATCCTGGAGGAGGCAGAGCGGAGCTACGACCGCGCCCGGGAACTGGTGGCACAGGAGCTGGTGAGCGCGTCGGAATACGAGTCCGCCCGCGCCTCCCGGGCGGTGGCGGAAAGCGAAGTCCAGCTCTGGGAAACGAGGGCCGACTTCGGGGTCGTCAGGGCCCCCGCATCCGGGGTCGTGACCGCCCGGTTCGTGGAGGTGGGCGAGGGCGTCGCCAGCGGCGATGTGCTCTTTCACCTGGCGGACCTGAGCCTCCTGGTGATCCGGGTCGGGGTCTCCGACGTGGATGCACCCCAGCTCTCCGAAGGGGCTCCGGTCGATGTCCGGATTGACGCGTCTCCCGGTCGGAGCTGGGAGGCGGAAATCCGGAGGGTCTTTCCCAGCGCGGACCCGGACAGCCGCCTCGTCCCCGTCGAGGTGGCCCTCACCGACCCGGAGCACCGCGTCCTTCGCCCGGGCTCGCTGGCACGCCTCCGCATCTCGGTGGATCCCAGGGCGGGCGTGCTTGCCGTACCCAACGAGGCGCTTCTCGCCTCCACCCCCGACGACCCTTTCCTCTACGTGATCGACGGGGAGGGGCGACTTCAGCGGCGAGCCGTGGTTCCGGGGGTGAGCCGGCGGGACTGGACCGAGATCCTGGAGGGCCTCGACGAGGGGGAGCGGGTGGTGGGGTCGAACCCGGCGGTGCTGGCCGAGGGACAGCGTGTGCAGGTGGCCGGCACCCTGACGCATCCATCGGACGGAAACTGAGGGGAGCGGAGATGCGAGACCGGACACCGGAGGAAAAGGGGGGCATTTCGGCGGCCGCGATCCGCCGCCCCATCGGCACGCTGGCGCTGATGTCGGTGGTTGTCGTCCTCGGCTTCTTCTTCCTGGACCGGCTGCCGGTGGACCTCCTTCCGGACATCGCCTACCCGCAGATCCGGGTCACCGTGAACTACCCGGGTACCGCCCCCGAAGTCATGGAGGAACAGGTCACCCGGGTCCTCGAGCGCAACCTGGCCGCCACCGAGGGTCTGATCCGGATCGACAGCCGGGCCTCCGAGGGTCGGACCAACGTGAATCTCAACTTCGAGGTCGGGACGAACCTCGACCTGGCGCTCCAGGACGCCTCCCGCCTCCTCGAACTGGCCCGGACCCAGCTCCCTCCGGACATCGACCCCCCGCGCATCTACAAGCAGGATCCGAACGACCAGCCGGTCTACGAGGCCGGCTTCAGCTCCACCGTCCGGTCCCCGGTGGAGGTGCGGGACTGGCTCGAGAACCAGCTCGCCACGCAGCTCCAGTCGGTGGCCGGGGTGGGGGGAGTGGAGGTCGCCGGCGGCCAGGTCCGGGAACTCCAGGTCGTCGTCGACCAGGACCGCCTGAGCGCGTATAACCTGACCGTGCAGGACGTCATCGACGCGGTGGCGGCGCAGAACCGGGACATCGCGGCCGGCAACGTCACCTCCGAGTCCTTCGACGTCATGGCCAAGACCGACGGGCGCTATCGCTCCGCCGAGGACATCGGGCAGGTCCTGGTCACGATCCCCGGAAGCCGCAGCCGGGTGCGCATCTCCGACATCGCGGAGGTTCGCGACGGCCACGCCGAGCAGCGCCTCTTCGTGCGCCTGAACGGTGACCCCGCCATGCGCCTGTCGGTCTTCAAGCTCCCGGAGTCGAATACCGTCCAGGTGGTGGAGGGGGTGGCGGCGCGGATCGACGACCTCGCCGCCAGCGGCTTCATCCCCGCCGACATCCAGTACCAGGTCACCCGCGACCCGGCCTTCTTCATCCGGAGCTCGGTCCGGGCCGTGAGCACGGCGGCCCTCCTGGGCGGTGTGCTGGCCATGCTCGTCGTCCTTCTCTTCCTCGGCAGCCTCCGCAAGAGCTTCGTCATCGGGCTCTCCATCCCCATCGCGATCCTGGCCACCTTTGCCATGATGGGCGTGGGGAACCTCACGCTGAACATCATGAGCCTGGGTGGGCTGGCCCTGGGCGTGGGGCTTCTCCTCGACAACTCCATCGTCATGCTGGAAAACATTTTCCGGCACCAGGACGAACTCGGGAAGGATCCGGATGCGGCGGCCCGGGACGGGTCCCGGGAGGTCGCCTCGGCCGTGGTGGCCTCGACGCTCACGAACCTGGCGGCGGTGGTCCCCTTCCTCCTCATCACCGGGATGGCCGCCCTGATCTTCCGGGAGCTGATCCTGACGATCTCCTTCGCCATCGTGGCGTCGCTGGGGGTGGCCCTGACCCTGGTTCCCATGCTGGCGGCCCTCCTCGCCCGGCTGCGCTTTCGGAGCGGGCTTTCCGAGTCCCGGCTGATCCGGGGATTCGACCGGCTCCTGGACCGGGGCGCCGCCCGGTACCAGGGGGTGATTCGTCGAACCCTCCGCGCCCGGTGGGCCGTGGTGGGGGGCGCGGTGGCCGTGCTTGCCGGAAGCCTCTGGGTGGCCGGTGACCTGGGCAGGGAATTCCTCCCCACGGTGGACAACGGCCTCGTGAACGTGCGGCTGAACCTCGTTTCCGGCGCCACCCCGGAGCGGACCGACCAGTACTTCCGCCAGGTGGAGGCGCTGGTCATGGACATGCCCCACGTGGAGACGGTCTTCACCATGGCCGGGGGCCACCTCTCCGGAGGGGTGATTTCCGAGCGTCCCGGCACCGCCCGCGCCTCGGTGCAGCTCGTGCCCGCCAGCCGGCGTCCGGGGGTGTCCGCCAACACCTGGGTGCGGCAGGCGGAGGAGGAGCTCAACGCGCGGCTCGACATCCCCGGCGGCCAGGTTTCGGTGAGCCCCCCCGGGATCCCCGGCATCCAGACCAGCCTCGCAGGGGCCGACATCTCCATCGGGGTGGTGGGCGACGACATGGCCGAGCTGGACCGGCTCGCCCGGGAGATCGTGGAGCGGGCCGGGGGCGTGGAGGGGCTCCAGAACTTCGAACTGGCCAGGGACGACCGCACTCCGCTGCTCTCCGTCAACGTGGACCGGGACCGGGCCTCGGCCCTGGGGCTCAACGTGAGCGACGTGGGAGAGGGGATCCGGAACGCCCTCTACGGTCATGTCCCCACCCGGTTCAGCACCGGCACGGGGCAGTACGACGTCCGGGTCATGCTCCCCCGGCAGGACCTGCGCACCTCGGAGGACCTCGGGGGGATCCGCCTCTTCCGGGGGAACGGAGACGCACCGGTCTACGTCCGGGACGTGGCGTCCTTTTCGCTCGGGGAGAGCCCGGCCCACATCGAGCGGGAGAACCAGGTCCGGGTGGTGCGGATCTCCGGCGAGGTCAACCGCGCGATCTCGGACGTGGGCACCGTCAACCAGCGGGTCCAGGCCGAGCTCGCCGGCTTCGACCTCCCGCAGGGGTACAGCCTCCTCTACGGGGGCGAGCTGGAGGCGATCGAGGAGACCAACCGGAACCTCCTCATCGTCATTCTCCTCTCGGTCTTCCTGGTCTTCGTGGTCATGGCGGTCCAGTACGAACGCCTCTCGAATCCGCTGGTGATCCTCGGCGCCATCCCCCTGGCCCTCATCGGGGTGGTGGGCATGCTCTGGGTCACCGGCACGAACCTGGGCGCCCCGGTCATGCTGGGGGTGATCCTCCTCGTGGGGATCGTCGTCAACAACTCGATTCTCCTGGTGGAGTACATCGAGATCGGCCGCCGCGAGCAGGCGCTGGGGGTGCAGGAGGCCGCCGTGGAAGCGGGCCGGATTCGCTTCCGTCCCATCCTCATGACGACCCTGACCACGGTCCTGGGCATGACGCCGCTGGCGCTGGCCATCGGAGACGGCGCCGAACTCATGCAGCCCCTCGCCCTCGCGGTGATCGGCGGACTCCTGGTCTCCATGCTCCTCACCCTCCTGGTGATCCCCTGCCTCTACGTCATCATGGAGGATGCGAAGACCCTGGCCCTGAGGGCGCTCACAGGGAGGGAGGCTGGCGCCGCCGGTCGGAGTTCAGCAGGAAAACCGTCTCCAGCAGGCGCCACCCCCGCCGGCGATGCATCGCCCCGACCGGAGCCGCGCGGGCTTCCCGCCTGAGCGCCCGCGCGTGGCCGTCGGTGCCCGGGGGTCAGTCCGGTGACCGCAGGACCATCGTGTACCGGGCCGCGGCATCCACGGCGCCCGGAGAATGGAGGAGCGGAAAGAACTCGCCCTCTGCCCACAGGGGGAGGAGGTTTCCGTAGAAGGGGCTGCCCGGCTGCATGGACTGCCCGGGCGTGCTCGTGGCCCGGGACCGGTCCAGGTCGGAGAAGTCGATGATCTCCCGGAAGGTGGCGCCGGTGGCGGCGATCGTCCCGCCGCCCCCGGAGCGCTCCACCGCCGGCAGGTCGTAGGCGCCCACGAGCCAGTGGGGGAACTCGCTCCGGTGGATCCGGCCCCAGCGCCATTCGCTCCGGTCCGGCCCCAGCCGGTCCTCCAGGTTGGACAGCACGGCGGCGAGGGCCTCCTCGACCTGCCCCTGGCGCCGGGTCGGGTCCGTACCGGCTTCATCGAGGCCGTCCGGGGCCTCGGCCCGCCACCGGTTCCAGAGCGCCGGTGCCGCCGCCCCGCGGTCGAAGACCCCGTCCCAGTCGGCGAGCTCGCCCCGGGCCCATTCCACCCCCGGGTCGTCCGAGGTCCACCCCTGGAAGAGGGGTTGGTCCGCGCGGAACTCCGGGTGCACCGCATCCTGGATCATGACCTCGAAGTCCTCGGCGGTGAGATCCGCAGCGCCGCTGAAGAGCTCCTGGAGTCGCTCCCACCGGGGAAAGGGGCCGGCCCTGAACATGATGGGCGGCGTGTACCCGGGGGGCTGCACGTCGTTGTTCGCCGTTCCCAGCCAGCCGCGCTCCGGGTTCATGGACTGGGGCAGCTCGGTGTGCGGCCGAAAGCCGTCCCACGCGTAACCTCCCCATCCGGGCACCGGGAGCTGGCCGTGCCATCCACCCGCGCGGTTCGGTGTCAGCGCAGCGGCCATCCACGAAATGTTTCCGTCCGCATCCCCGCAGACCATGTTCTCGGAGGGCGCGTGGTACCAGGCCAGGGCCTCCATGAACTCGAAGCAGTCGTTCACCTCGGCCAGGCGCAGGGCGCCAAGGTATCCACCGGTGCCGGGCTCGTTCGCGGTGGAGCGTACGGCCCACGCCACCTGGTTTGCCTGGTCCACGTGAAAGACCGGACCGTTCCGGGTGAAGCGGTGGGTCACCACGCGGGGTTCTTCGCCCAGGACCGCGATGGTGTCCTGGATCGTCCGGAAGGGCACCCATCGCTCCCCCTCGAGCACCTCTTCGGGGTTTTCCGGATTCAGACGCTCCATGAACACGTCGGCCTGGTCGGTCCCGACAATGGTGAGACCCCATCCCACCCGGCCGTTGTGACCGATGGCCACCCCGGGAATGGCCGGCTCCGTGGAGCCGATCACGTTGTACCCGGGCGCATTCAGGTGTACCAGGTAGCGGAGCGACGGGTTCGTAACGCCCCGGTGGGGGTCGTTGGCCAGGAGCACGTGACCGCTCCGGGTCAGGCCGGGTCCCGCCACCCAGTTGTTGCTTCCCGGCGAGGTTTCGCGCGCGCCGAGGTTGGCGGAAACCTGCGCGTCGTCCCAGGCCTCGTACTCGGGGAGGAGCGGCGGCCGCGGGAACCCGCCCCGGAACGCTCCCAGGGCCTCGACCACCTCGGGGGTGACGAGGGCCAGGTCCATCCCCCGGGGCACCTCCAGGTCGATCCAGTTGGAAATCCGCGCCGCCTCCCTCCGGTTCACCTCGTCAAGCCCCAGGCGGACCACGTCCCGGGCCAGGTTCAGTTCGGAGCGGGCGCCCCCGAGGGGGAGGGCGGTCGCCACCCGCCCCGTCGAGGCCTCCGGCGTCCAGCGCAGCGGCTCGAGTCCGGTGAGCCGGTATTCCACCGGCAGGGCGTCCCCCGCCGCATCGATCCATGCGTTCACCCCGTCCGCGAAGCGCCGGAAGATGGCTTCGCCCTCGGGGTGGTAGGACGTCCACTCCTCCTCCCATGGGCCGCGAAACATGATGAGCCGCGCCAGGCGGTCATGCTCGAACGCCGTCGGCCCGAGGATCTCGGCCAGGCGGCCCTCGTTGACCCGCCGCCACATGTCCATCTGCCAGAGCCGATCCTGGGCCTGCACGAACCCCTGCGCGAAGAAGAGGTCGTCGCGGGATTCGGCGTAGATGTGCGGCACCCCCCACTCGTCACGGACGACCCGGACCTCGCCGTCGAGGCCGGCCACCCGGTGTTCGGCGTCGAGGTCGGGAAGGGCCGCCTCCGCCAGCTCCTCGAAGCTCCCCGGTCCGAGGTTTTCGGGCGCACACGAGGAGGAGAGGAGGAGGGCCCCGGCCACGGCCGCACCCAGGAAGGCCGAGGTGGCGCTGCGCCTGCGGCGGCGTGCGGGGAAGAGGAGTCGGTGCGAAGCAGCGTTCATTCGGGTTCCCGTCGCGGTGGGTTCGGCGGACGCCTTCCGGGTCGAGGCCCCGGCCTGCTCCCGATCCCCGGTCCTGGTTTCAGTGTCCAGCGGCCTGTCCATCCTTTCGTGAATCCGAGCCCGCCACCCAGCCTCTCTCGAGGCGGACCACGGCCTGCCCCCCGCCCACGGCCAGGGGGCCGATCCCGTCGATCTCGTGACCCCGGGCGCGGAGGGCTGCGCGCACGGATTCGGGGAGCATGGACTCGACCCCCACCCGGAGCCCGGAGTAGTGCCGGAAGCGCGTCGCATCGATGGCCTGCTGCGGATCCATGTCGAAGAGGAGCATGTTCAGGAGAAGCTGCACGTGCCCCTGGGGCTGCATGGCGCCCCCCATGACGCCGAAGCTCATCCACGGCTCGTCCTGCCCGCCGGCTCCGGTGCGCGTCACGAAGGCCGGGATGATCGTGTGGAAGGGGGCCTTTCCCGGGGCGACCTGGTTCGGATGCCCCGCCTCCATGGTGAAACCCTGCCCCCGGTTCTGGAGGTGGAAACCCGTGCCCGGCACGACCACCCCCGACCCGAAGTAGTTGAAGACCGAGTTGATGAACGAGATCATGTTCCCCTCCGCATCGGCCACCGCCAGGTAGATCGTCTCGCTCCCTTCGAGGACCGGGTCGGGGTCGGGGCTCTCCATGGCCCGGTAGGGGTCGATGAGGGCTCGCCGCCGGTCCACGTAGTCGTCCGAGAGGAGTTCCTCGACGCTCACGCGCATGTGCCCCGGGTCGGCCACGTACCGGGAGAGGTCGGCGTAGGCCAGCTTCTTCGCCTCCACCAGGTGGTGCAGGTATTCGGGGCTGTTGTGCCCCATCTGCTCCAGCGGGAACGGTTCGAGGATGCGGAGCATCTGGAGCGCAGCCACGCCCTGGCTCGGCGGGGGGATCTGCCACACCCGCACGTCCCGGAAGGGCACGGAGATGGGCTCCACCCACTCGGAGCGGTGGGCCCGCAGATCCTCCAGCGTCAGGAATCCGCCCAGGGAGTCGAGCCCCTCCACGACGCGGCGTCCGAGTTCTCCCCCGTACAGCAGCTGGGGTCCTTCCTCGGCGATGTTCCGAAGGGTTCGGGCGTAGTCCGGATTCCGGAACCACTCTCCGGCACGGGGGGCCCGCTCGCCGTCCACCAGGAAGGTCGCCGCCGACCCTTCGTCGTTCCCGAGGGCGTTCACCTGCTGGGCCCAGTCCCGGGCCACCACCGGCGACACCGGGAATCCCTCCTCCGCCAGCCGTATGGCCGGCGCCAGGGCCTGGGCCAGGGTGAAGGTGCCGTAGCGCTCGAGGAGGTCCGCCCACCCCGCCAGCGACCCCGGCACCGTCACCGATGCGGCACCCCGTCCGGGTATGCTCTCGTGCCCCGCCTCCCGGAGCGCCTCCACCGTCATGCGCGACCCCGCCCGGCCGTGCCCGTTCAGCCCCACCAGGCGTCCCTCGGCCTCCGACCAGTAGAGGGCGAACAGGTCGCCCCCGAGCCCCGTCATGTGCGGCTCGGTGACCGTGAGCACGATGGCGGCGGTGACCGCCGCATCCACGGCGTTCCCCCCTGCCTCGAGCACGGCCAGGCCGGCACTCGTGGCCAGGGGCTGGCTCGTGGCGATGGCGCCGTTCGGCGCGTAAACGGCGGAGCGGGGAACCCCGGCGCTTTCCCGCTCCTGGGCAGCAGCGTCACCCGGGCCTGCCGCGGCGGCGGCAGCGACCAGGACAAGGGCCAGGGCCGAGACCCGCAGGCGGGCATCGGCGGACCGGATCCGAACGAAGAGCGACCTGAGCATCCGCCGATGGTAGGTCACCGCCCGAGGCTTCGCAACGGTCAGCGGCCCGGCGACGCGCTCCCGTTCTCCGCCTCGACCAGCCCCACCCGCGTGACGTGCAGGTTGAGGTTGTGGTTCACCCGGAGGCCGAAGTGACCGTCAACCGCCACGTCAGCCCGGGGCACCCGCCGGACCTCCTGGCCGTTCACGAGAAAGACCACCTCCGTCTCCCCGGCCTCGACCCTGAGCACGTTGGGGACGCTCGTGGCCCCCTCGGGCCGGTCGTCCCACCCCTGGACCGCCTCGTGCTCTGTCCAGCCGGCCACATCCACGAGCTCCGTGCCACGCCGCTCGCGGATCATGAAGCTCCCGTCCCGACGCACCAGGAAGTAGGCGTAGCGGCGGGTTTCGGGGTCATGCAGCGCGCTGCCGCCGAAGAATACGCCGAAGGACTCCCGGCGCTCACCCGGGTCGAAGAGGTGAATCTCGCTCTCGAGGGCAAAGGTCCCCTGGCCCCGGAACTCGTGACGGTAGAAGATCCCCGAGGGGCCGGTCTCGATGTGCCAGCCCGGGGCCATGTCCGCGAACGAGAGTTCCTGAGCCGCGGCATGGGCTGCGTGCTCGCCGCCCCCCGCCGCCGCATCGAAGTGGGCCATCCATCCATCGGGGAGACCGGGAACCGGGGTGGCGTGATGCGCCGCATGGTCCTGGGCCGCCACCGGTGCGGGCGAAAGCCCTGCGAAGAGCGCCACCCCCAGCAGGGTGGAGCAGGCGAAAGCACCGGCGGCAGCAACGGTCCGCCCGGGGCGGACAGCGGGGAACGGGAAGTCGGACATGAAGCCTCCGTTTCGGGGGTGTTCGGGCGAGCGGGGCGAGCGCGGCCCGCGCTGGCGCCGGTTTCAACTCCGTGGCTACACCGGGCGGCGGCGGCGCGGTCCATGCCCACCGAACCCGCTCGACCGTCCCGGTGTCGCGATCCCGGCAGGCGCCGTATACTGCGCCTGATTCCTCCATTTTCCCCCCATGTCCCGCCGCGCCCCCCCACGGGGCGACCCGCGGCGCCACTTCAGGGACCGAGTCCATGCGCGCATCCTCCCGTTTCCCCCTCTTCCTCGTGCTCCTCCTTCTTCCCTGGGGACCGGCCGCATGCACCTCGGGCGACCAGGGGGCCACCCCCGACCGCGCCGGGGGCTCGGGCGAAGTCGCGACCTGGGAATCGAGAGCCGAACGGGTGACGATCTACCGCGACGAGTGGGGGATCCCCCACATCTACGGCCCCACCGACGCGGACGCCGTCTTCGGGCTCATGTACGCCCAGGCGGAAGACGACTTCCCCCGCATCGAGCGGAACTTCCTCGTCTCGCAGGGGAGGCTCGCCGAGGCCGAGGGCGAGTCCGCACTCTGGCAGGACCTGCGCATGCAGCTCTTCATCGACCCGGAAGAGATGCAGGCGATCTACGCCGAGAGCCCGGTGTGGCTCCGCGACCTCATGGACGCCTGGGCCGACGGGCTCAACTTCTTCCTCCACACGCACCCGGAGGTGGAGCCCCAGGTTCTCACCCGCTTCGAGCCCTGGATGGCGCTGACCTTCAGCGAAGGAAGCATCGGCGGGGACATCGAACGGGTGAACCTGCGCCAGCTCGAGGCGTTCTACGGCGACCCCGAAGCGCATCGCATCGCCCAGGGCCCGCCATCCGCCGGTACCCAGCCCGGTCAGGTGGCGCCTGCCGCCCCGACCCGCGTCGCCAGCGCCCTCCTCGTCCCCGACCCCGAGCTCGAGCCCACCGGCTCCAACGGCTTCGCCATCGCCCCGGAGAACACCCGCGACGGAAACGCCCTTCTCCTCATCAACCCCCACACCTCCTTCTACTTCCGTCACGAGGCCCACGTGGTGAGCGAGGAAGGCCTGAACGTCTATGGCGCGCTGACGTGGGGGCAGTTCTTCGTCTACCAGGGGTTCAACGCCACCGCCGGCTGGATGCACACCTCGAGTTCCGTGGACAACATCGACGAGTTCCTGGAGACGGTGGTGAACCGGGACGGCGCCCTCCACTACGTCTTCGGTGACGAGGAACGCCCCCTCCGGGCCCGTGACGTGACCCTTCGCTACCGGAACGACGATGGCGTTCTCGAATCCCGGACCTTCACCACCTGGCGCACCCACCGCGGTCCCGTGGTCCGGGCCGCCGATGGCCGCTGGGTGAGCGTGGCCCTGATGGAGGAGCCCATGCGCGCCCTCGTCCAGTCCTGGAGTCGCACGAAGGCCGCCAACCTCGCCGAGTACCTCGAGGTCATGGAGACCCACACGAATTCTTCGAACAACACCCTTTTCGCGGATGCGGAGGGGAACATCGCCTACCTCCACTCGAACTTCATCCCCGTCCGCGACCCGCGCTTCGATTACGGGGACCCGGTGGACGGGAGCGACCCCGCCACCGACTGGCAGGGGATCCACACGCTGAACGAGTCTCCCAACGCCATCAACCCGGGCACGGGCTTCGCCTATTGCACCAACAACTGGGCGTATTCCTCCGCCGGAAGGGACAGCCCGAACCGCGCGGATTTCCCGGCCTACATGGACACGGGCTCGGAGAACCCCCGCGGCATCCATGCCCTTCGGGTCCTCGACGGGCAGCGCGATTTCACGCTCGAAGGCCTCCGCGACGCCGCCTATTCCCCGGACCTCCCGGCCTTTGACGTCATGGTGCCGCCCCTCGTGGCAGGGTGGGAAACGCTTGAGGAGGGGGATGCGGACCGGTCCAGGACCGCCGAGGCGATCCAGCTCCTGGGTGCGTGGGACCGGCGGTGGAGTGTCTCGTCGGTGCCCACCACGCTGGCGGTGTTCTGGGGCACGGAGATCCTGTCGCGCACCCAGGCCGAGGCCCGGAGCGCAGGCATGGACATCTACGACTACGTGGCCACCCGAACCACCCCGGGCGAACGCATCGATGCCCTCGTGGCCGCCATGGACCGGCTCGAGGACGAGTTCGGCGACTGGCGGACGCCCTGGGGCGAGGTCAACCGGTTCCAGCGCCTGAGCGGCGACATCGCGCTTCGCTTCGACGACGAGGCGCACTCGATCCCGGTGGGCTTCACCTCGGCCCGCTGGGGCTCCCTCGCCTCCTTCGGTGCGGCGCCCCGAAACGGGACCCACCGGTGGTACGGCACGAGCGGAAACAGCTTCGTGGCCGTCGTCGAGTTCGGCGACCGCGTCCGTGCCCTGGCCGTCACCGCCGGCGGGCTCCACCGCGACCCCGACTCCCCCCACTTCAATGACCAGGCCGAGCGCTACGCCGCCGGCGATCTCCGACCCATCCACTTCCATCGGGAGGACGTGGAAGCCGCGGCGCAGACCATCTACCGGCCGGGAGACGCCCGGTGACGGGGGCGACAGGAGTGAGCGGAGTGAGCGGAGTGGCCGGAGTGCCCGGAGTCCGCGGAACCGGGGCACGACGCCGCGCCACCGGATTCCTTTTCCTGCTCTGCCCGGTGTTTCTCGCCGCGTGCGGGCCGGCGCCGCTCGCCCAGGGACCGGCCCCGGCAGCGGAGGAGCGCTCCCGCTGGGCGGTCCCCCTGGAGCTGGAGAATCTCGAGGAGATTCGCCCGGAGGTCGCGGGACTCCACGGGGCCGTGGTGGCGGGGCATCCCCTGGCGGCGGCGGCCGGGTACGAGGTGCTCCGGGCGGGGGGCAATGCCGCCGACGCCGCCGTCACCATGGCCGCCGTCCTCGCCGTCGTTCGCCCGCACATGAACGGGGTCGGCGGAGACGCCTTCGCCCTCTTCCTCGATGCCGGCGGCACCGGAGCCCGAGGGGCGGGGGTGAGGGTTCTGAACGGCTCCGGAAGGGCGGGCGCCCTGGCCGACCCCGCCTTCTTCCAGGCCGCAGGGCGAGAGACGATGCCGGGATCCGGGGCACTTTCGGTGACCGTCCCCGGGGCCGTTTCGGCATGGGCCGAGGCCCTGGCCGAACACGGCACCTTCACGCTGGCGCAGGCCCTCGCCCCTGCCATCCGGCTCGCCGAGGAGGGCTTCGTGGTGTCGCCCACGCTGGCCGCCGACCTGTCGGGCGCCACCCGGCTGAACCGGCCCGGCCAGGACCTTTATGCACCCGGGGGGGAACCCCTCCGGGCCGGAGCCGTGCTCCGGAACCCCGCCCTGGCCCGGACGCTTCGCGCCGTGGCCGACGAAGGTCCGCAGGCCATGTACGGGGGATCGGTCGGGGCGGCCCTCGCGACGTTCCTCGAGACCGAGGGGAGTCCGCTCCGGCTGGCGGACTTCGGGGCCCACCGGGCGACATGGGAAGCCCCGGTCTCCATGGAGTTCCTGGGGCGAACCGTTCACACCACGGGGCCCAACAGCCAGGGCTTCGTCCTCCTCCAGACCCTCGGAATCGTCGACGCGCTGGGGCTCGAGGGAAAGCATTCCCTCTCGCCCGGGCTTCTCCACGAACTGGTGGAGGCCAGGAAGCTCGCCTTCGCCGACCGGGACCGCTGGCTGGCGGACGCGGACCACGCCCCCGCCCCCATGGCCCGGCTCCTGGACAGGGAGTACCTGGCCGGCCGCGCCGCCCTCATCGGGGACTCCGCCGCCACCTCCCGGGGGGCCGGCTTCGGTGACCCGCTCCCCGGCCAGGGACAGGAGGCGGCGGACGGCGACGGCGACACCGTCTACCTCATGGCCGTGGACGCCGACGGCAACGCCGTGAGCTGGATCCAGAGCCTCTTCTCGAGCTTCGG